>CBILOJ010000063.1:0-9727 GCA_966238525.1 uncultured Methylophilaceae bacterium
ACGGACAAGCTGTTCGTGGTCGACCGCAACAATATCCTGCATGGCGTATTGCCGCTGAAGCGACTGGTGGTCAGCGATCCTGAGCTCGAAGTGACCAGCATCATGGCTGACGATACCGTGGTGTTCCACCCCGAGGACAAGGCCGACGAGGCCGCCAAAGCCTTCGAGCGCTACGACCTCGTGACCGCGCCTGTGGTGGACGATAACAACAAGCTGATCGGCCGCCTTACCGTCGATACCGTCATGGATTTCATTCGCGAGGAAGCCGAAAGCGATATGTTGTCTATGGCCGGTTTGCGCGAAGAGGAGGATTTGTTCGCCTCGGTCTGGAAATCGGTGCAGAATCGCTGGACCTGGCTTGCGGTCAATCTGGTGACCGCTTTCGTTGCTTCGCGCGTCATCGGACTGTTCGAAGGCTCGATCGAGCGCGTGGTCGCCCTGGCGGCGCTGATGCCGATCGTCGCCGGCATCGGCGGCAATTCGGGTAATCAGACCATTACCATGATCGTGCGCGGTCTTGCGCTCGGCCAGATCGCCTCCTACAACATGAAATCGCTGATGATGAAAGAGTTGGGCGTCAGCCTGCTCAACGGCGTGCTCTGGGGCAGCGTGCTGGGGCTGGTCGCCTATTGGCTCTACGGCAATGTCGCGCTCGGTATCGTCATGACGGCTGCGATGACGCTCAACTTGCTGCTCGCCGCCATCATGGGCGTGGTCATTCCACTGGTCATGAGCAAATTCGGCCGCGATCCGGCCGTGGGCTCCAGTGTGCTGATTACGGCCATGACCGACAGCGGCGGCTTTTTCATTTTCCTCGGCCTCGCCACCTTGTTCCTGCTATGAACCCTGAACTGCAAGTCATCTGGCAAGAGCTGCTGCAAGATTCCACCTCATCGGTGATCCTGAAACAACTGGCAGTCGTAGCGCTCGCCCTGCTACTGGCCTGGTCGCTGAACGGTTTGCTGCGCGCGTATGTGATGAACAACGCGCCCGAGCGCTTGAAGGTGGGTATAGAT
This sequence comes from uncultured Methylophilaceae bacterium, assembly GCA_966238525.1. GTDB lineage: Bacteria > Pseudomonadota > Gammaproteobacteria > Burkholderiales > Methylophilaceae > CBILOJ01. The sequence continues at coordinate 1,017 of CBILOJ010000063.1, forward strand.
GCCTTCAACCGCATCCTGTTTCCACTGACTTCGCTGCTGGTTATCTATATAGGCCAGTTCGTGCTAAGCCATTGGCAGACGGTCAACGTGCTCAAGCTGGCGGCGGTGCTGCTATGGGCGATGGCGGCGATCAGGCTGGGCGTGTACGCGCTGCGCTTCATTTTCGCGCCCAGCGGCTGGGTCCGCACCATGGAAAATGCGATCGCCACTACAGTCTGGCTGTTGCTGGCGCTGCATTTGAGCGGCCTGTTGCCCCAAATCCTGCTGACGCTGCAGGACGTCAAATTCAAGATCGGCCAGCACCCGGTCACGTTATTGCTCATTCTGCAGGCATTGCTGACGATATTGCTGACGCTGTTCATCGCGCTATGGATAAGCCGGGTCATCGAGAATCGCGTGATGCGCACCGAGCAACTCAATATGAACATGCGCGTGGTCATGAGCAAGCTGGTGCGCATCCTGTTTTCTTTCGTCGCCATTTTGCTCGCGCTGTCGGCGGTCGGCCTCGATATTACGCTACTGTCGGTATTCGGCGGTGCGCTGGGCGTCGGTATCGGTTTCGGCCTGCAGAAAATTGCCAGCAATTACGTTAGCGGCTTCATCATTCTCACTGACAATTCCATGCAGATGGGGGACGTGATCACGGTCGACAATCACTACGGCGTCATCAGCGACCTGCGTTCACGCTATATGGTGTTGCGCAAGCTCGATGGTACCCAGGTCGTCATCCCCAACGAAACCTTCATTACCAACGCCGTCATCAATCATTCCTTTACCGATCGCAAGGCGCGGGTGCAGATGCCGATGCAGGTTAGCTATGACAGCCCGCTCGAGCTCGCCATGCAGATCATGCGCGAGGCGGCGCATGCCCAGACCCGCGTACTCAAGGATCCGGCACCCGAAGTGCAAATAAAGGGTTTCGGCGAGAACGGTATCGATCTCAGTCTGTCTATATGGATTCCCGATCCTGAAGAAGGATCGTCCAGCCTGCAGTCGGCCATTTACCTGAGTATCTGGCGCGCATTTCAGCAAAATGCCATTTCTATCCCGTTCCCGCAACGCGAAATCAGGATATTGAATAATGCACCAACAAATTCTGGCATGGCCGATTGATTTGGCATAAAGTGATTTTCAAGTAGCGTGAAGGATTTTGATTCAATGAATTTTGCCGTGATAGATTTACCGTGGTGGGGCTACGTAGTGGTTATGCTGGTGCTCACGCACATCACGATTGCAGCGGTGACGATTTATCTGCATCGCTGCCAGGCGCATCGCGCACTGGACCTCCACCCCATCATCAGTCATTTTTTCCGCTTTTGGCTGTGGCTGACGACGGGCATGGTCACCAAGCAATGGGCGGCCATCCATCGCAAGCACCATGCGCGCTGCGAAACTGTCGAAGATCCGCATAGCCCGCAGGTGCTCGGCATTACCAAGGTGTTGCGCGAAGGCGCCGAGCTCTATCGCGCTGAAACGGAAAACCAGGAAACGCTGGACAAGTACGGCAAGGGCACGCCTGATGACTGGCTGGAACGGCATGTATACAGCCGCCATACCAGCCTGGGCATTTATTCGATGCTCGTCATTAACCTCGTGCTGTTCGGTCCGATCGGGCTCACGATCTGGGCGGTGCAGATGGCGTGGATACCGCTGACTGCCGCCGGGATCATCAATGGTATCGGCCATTACTGGGGATATCGCAATTTTGCCGCAGCCGACGCCAGCACCAATATCGTGCCATGGGGCATCATTATTGGCGGCGAGGAGTTGCATAATAACCATCACTCCTACGCCAGCTCGGCCAAATTGTCTTCCAAGTGGTACGAATTCGATATCGGCTGGATGTATATCCGCATGATGGAGATTTGCGGCTTGGCGCGCGTCAAGAAGATCGCGCCGCAGGTACGCTTCGATTGGGCCAAGACGCGTTGCGACCTCGACACGCTGCAGGCCGTGATCACGCATCGCTTCGACGTCATGGGCAAGTACGGCCGAGTGCTGAAGAAGGCCTATAAGGAGGAGATCGACAAGATCCGCCATGCCGTGCATGAACAGTATGGCAAGCATGCTTACGAGTTCACCGCTTTGAAGCGCATCCGTCACTGGCTGCATCTTGATGCAACCTATCTGCAGGCGCGGGAGAAGCAGGCACTGGACAATGTTCTGCGCCATAGTGCGCGGCTACAAACCGTGTATGAACTTAAGCACGAACTCGCTACTATTTGGGCGCGTTCAGCGGCAACCCAGGAGCAGCTGTTGAAGAGCCTCGATGACTGGTGCCATCGCGCCGAGGCTAGCGGCATCAAGGCGTTGGAAGAGTTCTCCTATCGTCTGCGCTGCTACAAGATGGCCTGACGCCGTAGGCATAGCCAGGGGGTCTTCTTAAGTAACCGGCACGGTAACAAAAAAGCCCGCATGTGCGGGCTTTTTTATCGGGCCGATCAAGGAAATCGGCACATGGCAGGCGCTGCTATCCAGGCTACTTGAGCTTGGTTTCCTTATACAGGACATGCTTGCGTACTACGGGATCGAACTTCTTGATCTCCATTTTTTCGGGCATGGTGCGCTTGTTCTTGGTCGTGGTGTAGAAATGACCGGTGCCAGCGCTGGATTCCAGTTTGATTTTTTCACGCATGATGGCTGTTCCTTAAATCTTTTCGCCGGCAGCACGCAGATCAGCCAGGACGGCATCGATGCCATTCTTGTCGATCGTACGCAGCGCAGCATTGGTGATACGCAGGCTGATCCAGCGATTCTCGCTTTCTACCCAGAATTTGCGATTCTGCAGATTGGGCAGGAAACGGCGCTTGGTCTTGTTGTGTGCATGGGAAATGTTGTTCCCGACCATCGGCTTTTTGCCGGTAATTTGACATACGCGTGCCATGGCGAACTCCGAATTCGAAAAAGACCGCATTTATACCATGAAAAGCCACTGTTTCTCAAGCCTAAATTTGTTCGGGCGGCTAAATTGCCCAGTAGCGACAGGCGGTATACGGACGGTCCGTTTCAGTGCTTGCCGGTGCTACCGAAGCCGCCTTCGCCGCGTACGGAGGCTTCGAAATCGTCGACGACTTCGAAGTCTGCGCGCATGACCGGCACGATGACGAGCTGGGCGATGCGCTCCATCGGGCTCAGCATGAACGGTTCCTTGCCGCGGTTCCAGCAGGAAACCAGCAGTTGCCCCTGGTAATCGGAATCGATAAGCCCGACCAGATTGCCGAGCACGATGCCATGCTTGTGGCCCAGGCCCGAGCGCGGCAGGATCATGGCAGCATAGCCCGGATCAGCCAGGTGCATCGCCATCCCCGTTGGAATCAGCTCGGTATCACCCGGATGCAGCGTCTTGACATGGTCGATGCAGGCGCGCAGATCAAGGCCGGCCGAACCGGCGGTGGCATAAGCCGGAATCGCGCCGTGCAGGCGCTCGTCGAGAATTTTCAGTTGGACCTTGAGGCTCATGCATTCACTTTCTTGTCATCGTTATCCAGCATACGCGCCGCATGTTGCAGCAGCATGCGCGCCAGTTCAATTTTAGGCGCTTGCGGCAAGGCATGCTGCCCACTATCGTCGATCAGCGTCAGACTGCTGTCGTCGCGCCCCATGGCATCGTTGACGAGATTGGCCGCAATCAGCGGTAATCTCTTGCGCCGGCGCTTTTCCTCGGCGTATTGCAGCAGATGCTCGCTTTCGGCGGCAAAGCCGATGCAGAATGGCGCCTTCGGCAAATTGGCCACCTGAGCCAGGATATCTGGATTAGGCAGCAATTCCAGTGTAAGCGCATGCTCACTTTTCTTGAGTTTATGAGCACTGGCTTGCGCTACGCGATAATCGCTTACGGCGGCTACGCCGATAAAAATATCCTGTTCCGCAATATGCTGCATGACAGCGTCCAGCATCTGCTGTGCGCTCACCACGTTCACCAATTCGCTGCCGGCTGGCGGCAGCAATGCCGTAGGGCCGCTGACTAGCGTCACTTCGGCCCCCATTTCCCAAGCGGCTTGGGCTACGCTGTAACCCATCTTGCCCGAGCTCAGATTGGTGATTGCGCGCACCGGATCTATGGCTTCCATCGTGGGTCCAGCCGTTACCATTACGCGCTTGCCTGACAGCAGCTTGGGCTGCATTGCGGCATTCAGCATGGCAAATAATTGCTCAGGTTCGAGCATGCGGCCGAGGCCGGTTTCGCCGCACGCCTGTTCACCGCTGGCGGGGCCTAGGATCTGCACGCCATCCTGCCGCAACAGCGAGATATTGCGTTGGGTTCCCGGGTTTTGCCACATCTGCCGGTTCATCGCCGGCGCTACCATCAGCGGACAATCGCGTGCGAGGCAGAGGGTGGACAGCAGATCGTCAGCGCGGCCGTGCGCCAACTTGGCGATGAAATCGGCGCTGGCCGGCGCGATCAGGATGGCGTCGGCGCGACGCGAGAGCTCGATATGCGGCATGCCGTTGGCGATGCTTTCGTCCCACATGTCAGTGAAGACGCGCTTGCCGGACAAAGCCTGCAAGGTGGCGGGCGTGATGAAATGGCCAGCCGCCGCGGTCATGACGACTTGCACCTCGACATCTTGCTTCACCAACAAGCGCACAAGCTCGGCCGCCTTGTAGGCGGCAATGCCCCCTGTCAGACCTAATATCAGATTTTTGATGTAAGTGTGGGCCATAATCGAAAATTATCAACAAATTCAATTTTATACGAAAGGGGATGGCGTGGCGATTACCGATTGGCCTGCAGCCGAGCGGCCACGCGAAAAGTTGTTGCGGCGGGGTGTTGACTGTCTGTCGGACGCCGAGTTGTTGGCCATCTTCCTGCGAGTGGGCGTCGCTGGCAAGAGCGCAGTCGACCTCGCGCGTGAGCTGCTCAAGCAATTCGGCAGCCTCAACGGCATTTTTACCGCAACGTTGGAGGAATTAAGCCGCATCAACGGCATCGGCGCCAGCAAGTATGCGCAGTTGATGGCGATATTTGAAATGAGTCGCCGCGCGCTGGTTGAAGAGATGCAGGCACGCGACATTCTGAATTCGCCGCAGCAAGTGAGGGATTACTTATGCCTCAAGCTCGGCGGTTTGAGTCGCGAGGTGTTCGTGGTGCTGTTTCTCGATGCGCAGCATCGCGTACTGGCGCAGGATGAGCTGTTTAGCGGCACATTGACGCAGACCAGCGTCTATCCGCGCGAAGTGGTCAAGCGGGCGCTGCAGCATAATGCAGCCGCGGTCATACTCGCCCACAACCATCCTTCCGGTGTGGCACAGCAGAGCAAAGCGGATGAAGCATTGACCGCGGCTTTGAAGCAAGCGCTCGCGCTTGTGGATGTGCGCGTGCTCGACCATTTCATCGTGGCGGCGAACGTCACCTTGTCGTTCGCCGAGCACGGTTTGCTTTGAACGACGCTTACCGGCCTTTGCCGCTCAGGGAGCCGCGGTTGAAGTCCTTATCACCGGGTGGGATGCAGCGTGTGCCGAAATGACCGCCTTGCGAGCCCGGCGGGCAATCTCTCAGTGCGCGCTTCTTGTTTTCAGATTGCTCGCAAGGCGCGGCAGTAGTGCCAGCGATGCCTTCAGCCATGACAGGCATGGCGAACAAATTGGCAATGACCAGGGATGCCGAGAAATATTTCATATTGATTCCTCCAGAGTGTTGTTATGTCTCTGCAAGACTCGGCCAAATGCAATTGGTTCATAGTCGCTCCTGATGACGGCTGTTTCAGCGGCTCTTGCCGCTTAAAGAGCCGCGGTTGAATTCCTTATCGTTGTTGGAGATGCAGCGGCCCAAGCCGAAAAATCCTCCTTGCATACCGGAGGGGCAGCCCTGGTTCTCCGGAAATTCCCGGGCGATTTTCTCGGCTGCAGCCGCCTTGTCGCGGTCGACAAAGTGCCAACGGCCGTTGGGCTGCAGTACGACGGCATCGCCTTGCACCGTCGTTGCCTGTAGCGGTTGCGGTTGTTCCGCATGTGCCGAGAGGGCCAGACATAAAGCAGCCCACAGAGCGATGCGTAGCAGGGTCATGTTGTTTCCTCGATGTTGTGCGTATGGTTGCCGGCATGGTCACGCAGCAGCCGTTTAAGCTCGGGCACGCAAGAACCGCATTGCGTCCCGCATTTGCGCTTGGCTTGCAGCGTGAGCAGGTCGGCGCCGGCGGCGATATCCTTGATGATTTCGTTTTCTGCCACATCCAGGCAGTTGCAGACGACCTTGCCGCGCCGGGGCTGATTGGAGGGTGGCGCGCTCAGCGGCGCCAATGCCCAGCGCCTGAGCTCATCGGAGAAATGGCCGTGCGTCATGATCTCCTTGAGCCAGTCGGCAGCCAGCGTTTCGCCGATCAGGCGCACCCCCGTCACCTGGTAATCCTCGACCAGGATGCGCTTGGAAATGCCGCGCTTGGCGTCGTTGTAATTGAGCATGGACATTTCATCGTCCATGCCGAGCAGGGCATCGATCTCGGCGACCAAAGTTTTTTCCACCGGGGCGATATGGCTGGCGCGGAAAATGACGATGCCGGGATCGCGTCCATAAAGTCCGCAACTGGCGTAATCGAAATGCTTGAGCAGCGTGCGCAGGCGCTGCAGCAAGGTGAGGTCGCGGCAAGTGCGCATGATGGTCATGCGCCATGGCAGATAGAGTTTTTCCACCTTGACGGCCGCGTGCTTGAGCTCGGGCTGTTTGGACATGGGGTCGAAGTCGGCCGGCATCAGCGCGTTGGCCCCCAAGCCTTGCATATAGCGTCCGCCCCAGTGCATGGGAATGAAGGTCTGCGCCGGCAGCAGCTCCTCGCTGGCTTGCGCCTTGAGCACCAGGCTGCCACGCCGGCTGCTGACCTTGACCAGGTCACCGGCGCGGATGCTGCGTCGTTCCATGTCGGCGGCGTTCATCGAGATGAGAGGTTCCTCGACATGGTTGAACAATTGCGCCACAGTGCCGGTGCGGCTCATGCCGTGCCACTGGTCGCGCAGCCGGCCGGTGTTGAGGTGCAGCGGATAGCGCGCGTCGGTCTTCTCGACGGTGCCGGCGTAGGCGGTATCGACAAAGCGTGCTTTGCCGCCGGGACGCATGAAAACGCCATCGCCATAAAGCCGTTGCGTCCCTGCGCTGACGCCGGTGGCAAAGGGCCACTGCTGGGGCCCTTCTAGATCGAGCAGACGATAACTGAGCCCGGTGATATCAAGATCGCGGCCGCGCGTGCTCTCACGGTGCTCGTCGAAAATCTGCTCGGTATCGGTATACGGGAACAGCCGGGCGGCGTCGCCGGCACGACCCAGCTGCGTAGCCAGACGTTGCGAGAAATCAACGACGATACGCCAATCCGGCCGCGCCATGCCGGGGGCCGCGACCGCTTGATGCACGCGCGTGATGCGCCGCTCGGAATTGGTCACCGTGCCTTCTTTTTCACCCCAGGCGGCAGCCGGCAGCAGGACGTCGGCGAATTGCGTGGTATCGGTGTCGTGGCAGGCTTCCTGCACCACGACGAATTCGGCCTGCCGCAACGCGGCCTGCACGCGTTCCAGGTCAGGCATTGACTGCGCCGGATTGGTACAGGCGATCCAGACGGCCTTGATGCTGCCATCGCGCAAGGCGTCGAACATTTCCACCGCCGTTTTGCCCGCGGTGGCGGGCACGGCGTCCACGCCCCACAGCTGCGCTACTTCGGCGCGATGCTCGGCATTGCCGAGGTCGCGATGACCGGACAGCAGGTTGGCCATGCCGCCGACTTCGCGGCCGCCCATGGCGTTGGGCTGGCCCGTGAGCGAGAGCGGCCCGGCGCCCGGTTTGCCGATCTGGCCGGTGGCGAGATGCAGATTGATCAACGCTGCATTCTTGTCGGTGCCGCTGGTGGACTGGTTGAGACCCTGGCAGTAGAGCGACAGCGTCGGGCCATGGCCGAACCACTGCGTTGCCGTGATGAGGTCGGCTTCACTGATGCCGCAGATGTCGGCGACGAGCTTGGGCGTGTATTCGCGCACGGTATTCTTGAGCGTATCGAAGCCTTCGGTATGCGCCTCGATGAAAGCCTGGTCGAGCAGACTTTCCCACAGCATGAGATGCAGCATGCCGTTGAACAGCGCGACATCGGTGCCGGGCTGGATGGCGAGATGCAGATCGGCGCCTTGTGCAGTGTCAGTGCGGCGCGGGTCGACAACGATGATCCTGAGCGCAGGGTTCCTGCTCTTGGCCTCCTCGATACGGCGATAGAGGATGGGGTGGGCGTAAGCCGTGTTCGAACCGGCGATGAAGATGCAGCGCGCATGGTCGATGTCCTCGTAGCAGGCCGGCGGCGCATCGGCACCGAGCGTGGCCTTGTAGCCGGCTACGGCCGACGACATGCACAGGCGCGAATTAGTGTCGATGTTGTTGGTGCCGATCAGGCCCTTGGCCAGCTTGTTGAAGACGTAATAATCCTCGGTCAGCAACTGGCCCGAAATGGAGAAAGCCACGGCGTCGGGTCCATGCTCGCGGATGATGGCGGCGAAGCGTGCCGCCGCATAACCCAGCGCATCTTCCCAGCTGGCGGCGTGCCGCGGTTCTTCGCGTTGCAGGCGGATTTCGGGCGTCAAGGCGCGCATGTCATGGCACGCGGCCAGATGCAGCGTTGAGCCTTTGGTACACAAACGGCCGAAGTTGGCCGGGTGTTCGGGATCGCCGCGCACGCCGGTGATGCGACCGTGTTCGGTCTGGATCAATACGCCACAGCCCACACCGCAATAGCAACAGGCCG
>CBILOJ010000064.1:0-9543 GCA_966238525.1 uncultured Methylophilaceae bacterium
GTTACTGAATTGAAACAGTGCCTGATGAACCTGCTGGGAAGTTATGCATGCTATCGAAAATTGAAGGATCTGATATGCAACATAATAGCGCTTTAACAGAGTGGTCATGCGACAGCTTATGTTGATGAATCGCCTCCTGTATAGCAGGACTCATGCCGTACTTGTGATGTGCATGTTGTCAGGTTTCCCGTGTTTGTTGACCGCCGCCCCGCAGGAAGAAGCCATAACCGACGAAGCGGAAGATGCGGTGGCACCTGCCGCTGAAACTTCCAGCCCTATCCAGAATCTCGACGAAGGCATCAGCATGGAAGAACGCATGCAGCTGCGTCGTGATCTCGTCCAGTATTCGCGGGCGGTAGACCCCAGCCATATTCAGATCGAAGAACGCCGTCGTCTCATGCGCAAGCGTATTCAGGAACGCTTCCTCGGTTCCGACAAGGACAATGACGGTACCATTTCGCGCGAGGAAGCTGCCGAAACCTTGCCGCAGATCTTTCGTCACTTCAGCCAGGTCGATATCAATGACGACGGCGTAGTTTCAGTCGGCGAACTGGAAGCTGCTCAGGCCAGGGCCATTGAACGTCGCCGTGTGGCGGATGAGAAAATCGAAGCTGCCGCGCAAGGCGAAGACGACGCGCTCAAGCGCAAGAACCGGCAAGCCTCGGCCAACGGCAAAAACGACCTGTAGTCTTTCCGTCCGGCATCATCCTGTTGCGTGTTCCTGCACGCACAAGCCCTACTGTACTCGTCTCCCTCCACGCCAGACACGTAGCCGCATTCGTGGCAATATTGACGCATGACTATCGAGATGGAAATCCTCGGCGGCATGCATGAAGCCGATCCACAGCAGTGGGATGCACTCGCCGCAGGTTCGCCCATATTAAGTCACGCTTTTTTGTGCATGCTCGAGGAAACCGGATGCGTGGGGGCCGGTACCGGCTGGCAGCCTCATCCGCTCGTCGTACGGCGTGCCGGGCAGTTGGTCGGTGCCATGCCGCTTTATCTCAAGAGTCATTCCTACGGCGAGTACGTTTTCGACTGGGCCTGGGCCGAAGCGTATGAACGCAATGGCATGCCGTATTACCCCAAATTTCTTAGTGCCGTGCCGTTCACGCCGGTAAGCGGCGCACGCCTGCTGAGCGCGGAGGAGGACATCCGGGCGCTGATGGCGCAAGTGCTGGGCGAGCAGGCTGAAAAGCATGGACTGTCATCGGCGCATGTGTTGTTTGCCGATGACGATTCAGCCAGCACACTGCGCGCCGCCGGTTGGCTCGAGCGCAGCGGCGTGCAGTTCCGCTGGGAAAATGACGGGTTTGCCGACTTCGACGATTTTCTGGGCCGGCTTGCGCATGACAAGCGCAAGAAAATCCGTCAGGAGCGCAAAAAGATCGTGGCGAGCAACATCGCCTGTCGTGCCTTGCGCGGTTCCGAAATCGAGCCGGCGCATTGGGACTTCTTCTTTCGCTGCTACGAGAACACCTATCGCGAACATCATTCCCGCCCTTATCTGACACGCGCATTTTTCCACGCGTTGGGTGAGCGTCTGCCCCAGCATTGCTTGCTGATCGTGGCTGAGCAGGGCGGCGAACTGATCGCGGCTGCGCTCAACCTGATTGATGGCGAAGCGCTCTATGGCCGCTATTGGGGGGCGACACGCTATGTGCCCGGCCTGCATTTCGAGCTCTGCTATTACCAGGCGCAGGAGTTCTGCATCGCGCATGGCCTGCTTTATTTCGAAGGCGGGGCACAGGGCGAGCATAAATTGGCGCGCGGTTTCCGTCCGCGGCCCACCCATTCCTTCCATAAAATCGCCCATCCGGATTTCGAAGCCGCCATTCGCCATTTTCTCGACCAGGAAACCGACGGCATGGCCGTCTACCAAAGTGAACTCGAGGAACGGGCGCCCTTCAAGCACGCCTGATCGTATGTGGGACGTCGCTTCACCTTCCTGATTTCCTACACGGATATCGGTCTAGCGCCGATTCGGCATCGGATCTGGTTTTTTTACAATGAAGCAATCGTTGGTTGAACGACCAACGTTCAGCCTTTTTGAGCCGCAGGATAGTACGGCTCGATCTTCATTTTCAATTCAACAGGAGGAATCTCCGATGCGTAAACTCATCCCGATCGCTACCGCCGCTTTTTTACTTGGCAGTGCCAATATTGCTCTGGCAAAGGACAACTCGAGCGGCAGCATGGACCTGGAAAACCCCTCGAGCAAGATCCAGGATTCGCAAGGCAATAGTGGACAGAAGCATGACAAGATGACGGGCGACGCGCGCGGCACCACCACGGGCAAAAAGCTCATCAAGAGCGATGCCCAGCGTCAGGATGCCGAACAAGGTGGTCTGGACGGCGTCAAGTAAATCCAGCAAGAGCAAGACAAGCCCGCCATCGGCGGGTTTTTTATTGCATCCGCTCCTCTGACAACCATTTCCAGCGGTTTCCTACAATGCAATGCGGCGGACGCCGATAAACGGCAACTGCCCACCACCGTATGCTGGTGACAACGCTGAACGTAATGGTTTGGCTGCACTTCTAGCCGCGGGCAAGCATGCGGAAAGTGCCTTTCATCGTAGAAAGAGGAGATTCACATGTATAAGTTAAGCGCAGTACTGACTGCCGTTGTTCTGTCCGGCGCGGCCCAGATCGGTTTTGCCGGTGACGGCTCATCCACCAGCGGTACCGACAGCGATGTGCAACTGAACGACAAAGCGACCATGCAAAACGATCGCGCCATGAACGGTGACAACTCGACGCGTGCCGGCGCTTCGTCAGAAGGCCGCACCACGGGCAAGGGCAAACAGCTGAACCAAGGCAAAACCCAGACCGAACCTGTCGATGAGGGCGGCAGGATTCGCCATTAAAGCAACATCATCCTTCTCCTAGTGCTTATCTCCAACCCGCCGCCAGGCGGGTTTTTTATTGGAGGCGTTTGGCGCCGCCGCGCCTGCGTTTGTGCTGATACATCCGGCTGTCTGCTGCCTTGAGCAGATCGCCGATATCACGATGGTGGTCAGCGTGATATTCCATTACGCCGACACTGAAGGAAAGAGCGTAGCCGCGGCTGGCCTCGCGATTGTAGTGCTCGACCGCCTCGGTAAAGCGCGTGATGACTTCTTCGCTGGCAGCTTGCGTGGAATCCATGAGAAAAACCACGAACTCATCGCCGCCGAGGCGTCCGATGACGTCGGAAGTACGAAAAACTTCCAGCATGAGTTTGCCCGCTGCATTCAGCGCGCGGTCGCCTTCGGCGTGGCCGTAACGGTCGTTGACCTGCTTGAAGTCGTTCAGGTCCAGAAACAGCAGGCAACCGGGCTTGTTCTGCCGCTTGCAGACATCGAGCGCGTGTTGCGCTAACGCTTCGAAACCACGCCGGTTCAGCAACCCGGTCAATTCATCGCGCGTAGCGAGCTGGACTGCCGCCAGTTCCTGTTCCACGATACGCGCAAGATCGCGCAACAAGGCGCGGTCGTTTTCGTCGAAATCTCGCGGTTCCTGGCCGATCAGGCACAAAGTGCCGAGCTTGTCGTTGGACACCACCAGCGGGCAACCGGCATAGAAGCGTATTTTGGGCGCACCGGTGACGAGCGGATTATCATGAAAACGTTCATCAAGTGCGGTGTCGGGTACAGCGAAGATATCTTCATTGAGAATGGCATGGCCGCAAAACGAGATCTCTCGCGGCGTTTCCGTAGCGTCGAGGCCGGCCGACGATTTGAACCATTGGCGGTCGGCGTCAACCAGGCTGACGAGTGCGATGGGCACATCGAACAATTTGCGCGCCAGCCGTGTCAGGCGATCGAAACGCTCCTCGGGCAGGGTGTCGAGTATTTTCAGCGAACGCAGCGTTTCCAGCCTGGTTCGCTCATCAGCAGGGACTTCCGGGGCTTTCATTGCACTTTCATCATATGAATAGGCTATCCGCTTCTATATCGCCGGAATAGCTTGGCGCTCTTGGTACTTCCTCACGTCTTCACGGTAGCGTTCGAGTTCGGCTCCTATCCTGGTCAGAATGTTGCCGGCAAAATTATCGGCACCATCGGCAGCGATAACCACAAGATTGGCAGTCAGAAAAATGGGATACCAGGTTTGCGGTTCGACCGGATCATAGCTGAGATAATTCCGCATGGTGATCACGGTGGAAATGGACGAGCGCAAGCCGCTTTTGGCCGCATCGAGATCGATCGAGGCGATGCTGACACGCATCATGGCTTCGTGGCTGGGCGCCAGCTTGTACGCCGGAGAGGCTTTGATCATGCGCTCCAGCAGGCTGGTGCTGTGCTGGCCGATGGCGTCATCGCCAGTATGGGTGACGAAAACGGATACCTTGGTGCTGTCCGCAGCCAGGCATGTGCCGGTGCTGGCCAACAGTAACAGGGCGAGAGCGGGCAGGATACGCCATAGCATCATCTCAGTTCCTTAATATTCTTTATATTCTTCTAGATGGCGGCAGGTTTTGTATCGCCATACCGGCAGATTGCCATGACTACGCAATGGTGTCGGTGGGCTGGCGAGCCGTGGTAGCGTGGCGGGATGAAATCCGACTTCGACGTTCTCTTGGCTTCGGCTGTCGAGAAAATTTTCATGATGTTAAAGTTAAGCCTTGGCGCCCATGCAATTGTGCAATGAGGCCAGCGGCTATCATGAGCACGCAAATTTGCATTAATTTTAATCGTAATAACGACTTTACGCGACCCGAGACATGTTGATTTGCCCTGATTTGCCCGAATTGATCGAATGGCTGATGCCGCAGATTCATGAGGAAGCTTATGTGATCGACGCCGCATCGCTGCTCGTGCGCCATGTCAGCAAAGGCACGGCCGCGTCGACACGCGATTCGATGGCTTTCGATGAGCTGCTCGATGTACGTGGCAAGGCGCGGCTGAAACACTTCCTGGCGCAGCACGATCTATTGAGCAATGCATTGGCCGAAAAGCTGGCGCTGCCCAACGCTGCGCCAGCTTCACCGTCGGTTCGCTTTGAATTCAAGCTGGCACAATCGAAGACCGGGCTAGCCATACTCGCCATGCGCCAGGATCAGGATGCTGCCGAGCAGGATGTCTGGGACTATCAAGGCCTGGTGGCGCACGTGCCCGGCCTGATCTACCAGGCGCAGATGAATGCGGCCGGGCAGGTGGCCTTCACCTATCTGAGCAAAGCCTGCGAACACCTGCTGGAGTTGGCGCCGGAAGCGCTGATGGCCGATGCGTCGCTGTTCATGGACAAGATCGTGGCGGAAGACCGCGAATCCTTCCAGCAGGCGGTGCAGGCTTCGGCGCAAAGTCTCGATGTGTTCAACTGGGAGGGACGTATCCGCAGCGAACAATTCGGGGACATCAAGTGGATCAACCTGCGCTCCAGCCCAAGAAGGCTGGCCAACGGCATCTGCCAGTGGGACGGCATCATGAGCAATATCAGCCAGAGCAGGCTGGAACAGGCGCGGCTAGAGGAATCGCACCGCCTGCTGGCCGAACGTGCCAGCGAGATGGAACGGGTGAAGGAGCAGGAGCGCCTGCGTATTGCGCGCGAAATTCATGACGATCTGGGCGGCAACCTCACCGCAATCAAGATCGGCCTCGCTTCGGTACTCAACCGGCCCGACCTCGACCAGTCCAGCGTGCGTGAGAAGCTGCAGCACATGGAATCCATCATCGACCAGACCTTCGAAGCCACGCATCGCATTGCCAGTGACCTCAGGCCGCATGTGCTCGAGCTTGGCATTGCCGATGCGCTGGCCTGGCAGGCATTGCAGTTCGAAAAGCAGATGGGCATTCCCTGTCATTTCCGCACCAATCTGCAGCGGCGGCTGACGCCGGACCAGGACATGGCGCTGTTTCGCCTGTGCCAGGAAGCGCTGTCCAACGTCGCCAAGCACGCGCAGGCGACCGAGGTCAACATCACGCTCGACGGTGAAAACGACGAAGTCACGCTGATCGTCAGCGACAACGGTATCGGCCTGCACCCCGATTATCTGCAGAAACCCAATGCGCTCGGTTTGCGCGGCATGGCTGAGCGTGTGGCCGCCTTGCGTGGCAGCTTCGAAATCAGGCCGGGCGTGGCGCGCGGCACTATCAAGGTTTTCAAACTGCCTGTAGACTGAAATCGCACCATGGCCCCGCAAACGATAAAAGTCATCATCGTCGACGACCACGCGATTCTGCGCGATGGTTTGCGGCAGATCCTCGAAGAGACGCAGGACATCGTCGTCGTCGCGGCGGGCGAGACCGCTGCGCAGGCAGTCAAACTGGTTGGCCGCCATATCATTGACGTACTGGTGCTCGATATTTCGCTGCCGGACCGCAGCGGGCTCGAGGTGCTCAAGCTGCTCAAGAAGGTCAAGCCCGAACTTGCCATCCTCATGCTGTCGATGTACCGCGAAGATCAGTACGCGGTGCGCGCCCTCAAGGCTGGCGCTGCGGGCTATCTGAGCAAGCAGAAGGCGTCACGCGAGCTGGTCGATGCCATCCGCATCGTCGCCAAGGGCAAGCGTTACATCACGCCTGAAGTGGCCGAAGCGCTGGCGGAGCAGGTCGACGTGCAAGTCGAGAAGCCGCCGCACGAATGCCTGTCCGACCGCGAGTTCCAGACGCTGACCCTGATCGCCTCCGGGCTGACGGTCAGCGAAATTGCGCTCAAGCTGTCGCTGTCGGTCAAGACCATCAGCATGTATCGCACGCGCCTGCTGGAAAAAATGCACCTGCGGCACAACGCCGAACTCACCCACTACGCCATCAAAAACAAACTGGTCGATTAAGCAGCTCGCGATTAGACCGGTATTTCCCCTGCAGTTATTCCATTCGATGAAACCAGCGCTGGCTTAGCATAGGAGCACGCTAGGGTCACGTCTTGACGGATGCGTCGAATCGGCGGTTAAAGATTGTCCGATTAGCGCCGTCAATGAATTTAAGCAAACTTGCCCGGCAGGCGAAAACAACAAGGGAATCAAAGTTTTCTCAATCGCTGCCGATAAGGTAATTAACAGCAGAGCGCGAGCAGCAAGACGAAGCTGGCTGGCAAGTTGTAGAGCTTAAATAACCCTTTGAAGGAGACTTGAATGGCTTCCATTATCAACACCAATATGGCTTCCCTGAATGCACAGCGCAATCTGGGTACCTCGCAAAGCAGCCTCGCAACCTCGCTGCAACGCCTGTCCTCCGGCCTGCGCATCAACAGCGCCAAGGACGACGCCGCCGGCCTGTCCATCGCCACCCGCATGGACTCGCAAATCCGCGGCATGAACGTCGGCATGCGGAATGCCAACGACGCGATCTCGTTCGCACAAACCGCTGAAGGCGGCCTGTCCAAGATGACCGACGCGCTGCAACGTATGCGTGAACTGGCTGTGCAATCGGCCAACGCCACCAACAACGACGGCGACCGCACCAACATCGCTGCCGAATTCAAGCAGCTGCAGGCTGAAATCGGCCGCCTGGCTGGCAACTCGGTGGAAACCGCAGCAGTTCCGGCAGATGCCGGCACCGCAGGCGTATTCACCGCGACCTTTGCCGGTACGGAAGTCGGTGGCGATACCACGATCTCGTTCGGCGGCGCCACCATTACCGTAGGTGCTGGCGATAGCGCGACCGACATGGCAGCTGATTTCAAGGCTGCTTATGAAGCTGCCAATCCAACCGATCCTGCATACACGATCTCGGCAGCCGCTGGTGTGTTGACCTTCACCCAGACAACGCCGACGACGGATGCCGTTGCCCCTGCATTCACCGTTACTGACCCAACCAGCGGTGATACGACCGCACTGACGGTAACCACGGCTTGGACCACGGCTGGCGAAACGGCTACCGCAGAGCAAGCAGCGATTCCCGCTACCAAGGGTACGGAATTTAACGGCACCAATACGCTGGCCGGCGGCACGCTGACTTTCCAGGTCGGTGCCAATGCCTCTGACCGTATCAGCATCACCGGTGTCGATTTCAGCGCCCAGGGTACGAGCAAGGTGCAAGACGCGATCGACGGAGCCACTGTCGCCGTCGACAGCGCAGCTAACGCGCTGACCGCGATCACCGCCATCGACGACGCACTGACCGAAGTCAATACCGCACGTGCTACCTACGGTGCGATTCAAAACCGCTTTGAGTCTGTCATCGGCAACCTGCAGATTTCTTCCGAGAACGTCACTGCCGCCAAGTCCCGCATCATGGATGCCGACTTCGCTGCCGAGACGGCGTCCCTGACGCGCGGCCAGATCCTGCAACAAGCCGGTACGGCAATGCTGGCGCAAGCCAACTCGCTGCCGAACACGGTGCTGTCCTTGCTGAGAGGCTAATGAAAGCGTAATACCAAACGGCTGCGGGACCTCAGGTTCCGCAGCCGCTTGCATGGGGGGAATGAAATATGTCCATTACGAAATTGGAAGTTGCAGACAACCTGCCCGAATATAGAAAGCTGCCGGATAATGCTGCGTCCATCGGGGCGAAGCAGGCTCAATCAGCCGAGACGCAACCGGCGACCAGGACCGAACTGGAAGAGGCCGTGAAGAAACTGAATGCACTGGTTTCCCAGGCAACCACCATCTTGTTCTCGCTCGATGAAGAATCCGGCCGGACCATCATCCGGGTGGTCGACACGGAAACGCAAACGGTGCTGCGGCAGATACCCAACGAAGAAGCGCTGGCCATGTCGCGCAATATGGACCGGCTACAAGGACTGGTGCTGCGGCAACAGGCCTGATCGTACTGAATCGCAACCCATCGGGGAACACAACATGGCTATTTCGGCACTTGGCATAGGCTCCAATCTCGACATCAACTCCATCATCGAGGGCTTGATGGACAACGAGCGCAGGCCGCTCGACCTGGTCGGCCAGCAGAAAGCCGATTACCAGTCCCAGGTTTCAGCCTATGGCACGCTGAAAAGCGCGCTCTCTTCGTTCCAGACCGCCATTGCCAAGCTGACCGACATGGGCAAATTCACGGCGCAGAGCGCGACGTCCAGCGATAGCTCGGCCTTTACCGCCAGCGCCGACGGCAATGCCGTCGAAAGCAATTATGCGATCAAGGTAATACAACTCGCGCAGCCGCAGAAAATCGCCACCGCCGGCGTTGCCAGCCCGTATACCGCGATCGGCACCGGCACGCTGACCATCTCGTTCGGCAGTTACGATGCCGACGGCAATACCTTTACCCTGAATTCCGATGCGCCGGCCAAGAGCATAGATATCACGCCGGCCAATAATTCCCTCGCCGGCATCCGCGACGCCATCAACGATGCCGATGCCGGTGTCACGGCCACCATCGTCAACGACGGCCAGACCAACCGCCTTGTCGTCACATCCAAGGAGACCGGCAGCAGCAACAGCATCCGCATCAGCGTGGCCGACGACGACGGCGCCAACCTTGATGCCAGCGGATTGTCGCAGCTTGCGTTCGACCCGACCCAAGCGGCCGGCAGCGGCAAGAACCTGAGCGTGCTGCAGCAGGCGCAGGACGCCATCGTCGACATCGACGGCGTGCGCGTCACCAAGCCAGGCAACAGCATAGACGACGCCCTCGACGGCATCACGCTCAACCTGCTCAAGGCCGA
>CBILOJ010000065.1:0-9413 GCA_966238525.1 uncultured Methylophilaceae bacterium
AATAGTCGGTGGTCTTGTAGAGAAAGTCCGCACTGTCGGACAGCACGAGAAAACCGTGTGCGAAGCCGGGCGGTATCCATAATTGCCGGTGATTGTCTTCGCTGAGCTCAACGCCGACCCAGCGGCCGAAATGCGGCGAGGATCTGCGAATATCTACGGTAACGTCAAATACCGCGCCGCGCACCACGCGTACCAGTTTGCCCTGCGGCTGTTGCAGCTGGTAGTGCAAGCCGCGCAGCACGCCCTTGGCGGAGCGTGAATGATTGTCCTGCACAAATTCGACCTCAAGCCCAGTGGCTTGATTGAAGGCGCGCTGGTTGAAGCTTTCGAGGAAGAAGCCACGCGCATCGCCGAATACCTTGGGTTCAAGCACGAGGACGTCGGGGATGGCGGTTGGGATAGCCTTCATGATTGGCGCTGCTCTTCCTTGAGCAGTTGCAGCAGGTAGCGACCGTAGCCGTTCTTTCCCAACGGCTGCGCCAGTTTCAGCAGTTGCTCGGCATCGATGAAGCCTTGCCGATAGGCAATTTCCTCGGGGCAGGCAACCTTGAGCCCCTGACGGTGCTCGATCGTGGCAATGAAATTGGAAGCCTCGATCATGCTTTCGTGCGTGCCGGTATCAAGCCAGGCGAATCCGCGTCCCATGGTTTCCACCGCCAACTGCTCTTGCTTGAGATAAACACGATTGACATCGGTGATCTCGAGTTCGCCGCGTGCCGAAGGTTTGAGTCCGGTGGCGATGTCGATCACCTGCTCGTCATAGAAATAGAGGCCGGTCACGGCGTAGTTCGATTTGGGCTGCGTCGGTTTTTCTTCCAGCGAGCGCACATTTCCCTGTGCATCGAAGTCGACCACGCCGTAACGCTCGGGGTCGGCGACGTGGTAGGCGAACACCGTGGCGCCGCTTTCCCTGACCATGGCGTTCTGCAACTGAGCCGGCAGATCGTGGCCGTAGAAAATGTTGTCGCCGAGCACTAGCGCCGACGGGTCGTTGCCGATGAAATCGCGGCCGATAATGAAGGCCTGCGCCAGCCCGTCCGGACTCGGCTGCACCGCGTACTGCAGATTCATGCCCCAAGCGCTGCCATCTCCAAGCAATTGCTCGAAGCGCGGCGTATCTTGCGGCGTCGAGATAATCAGTACATCACGTATCCCGGCCAGCATCAGGGTGCTGAGCGGGTAGTAGATCATCGGCTTGTCGTAGATCGGCAGCAACTGCTTGGAAACCGCCTGGGTGACAGGGTAAAGCCGGGTGCCGGAGCCGCCGGCGAGGATGATGCCTTTGCGTTTATTCATGTCGGGATTCCGGAAGTTCGGCGAGCATGCGAATCACGCCGGTTTGCCATGGCGGCAGGTGGATATCGAAGGTGGCCCTCAGTTTGCTGGTGTCCAGCCGTGAATTGAGTGGCCGCCGGGCGTCGGCGGGAAATTCATCGGACAGGATGGGCTGGATGGCATTCTCCGGTACCTTGATATTCATCCCCGCCCCCCTGGCATGCTCAATGACAAGACGGGCGTATCCGTGCCACGAAGTTTCGCCCGCCGCAGCCAGGTGATAGAGGCCTTCTTGGGCCGGATTTGCGTGAGCGCTGCGAATGGCGTGCGCCGTTACGTCCGCAATGAGGTCCGCGCCGGTAGGAGTGCCTATCTGGTCGGCCACGACCTTGAGCGCATCGCGCTCGCGTGCGAGACGCAGCATGGTACGGGCGAAATTGCCGCCACGCGCACCGTATACCCAGCATGTGCGAAAAATAAGATGGCGGCAGCCGGAGGCCAGAATGGCACGTTCGCCTTCGAGCTTGCTGGCTCCGTAAATATTTAATGGCGCAGGTGTATCGGCTTCTCGCCAGGGTTGGTCACCGCTGCCGTTGAAAACATAGTCGGTGGAATAGTGCACCAGCAAAGCGCCGCAGCGGCTGGCTTCCTCGGCCAGTACCTTTACGGCGCTGGCATTGATGGCCTGGGTCAGCGCAGGCTCGCTTTCGGCGCGATCCACAGCAGTGTAAGCGGCGGCATTGACGATGACGGATGGCCGTACGGCTTGCACTGTAGAGCGGATGCCTTCGAGCTTGCCAAGGTCGCCGCAAAAATTCTCACTATTCCTGCCCAGGGTGACCACTTCACCGAGCGGCGCCAAACTGCGTTGCAGTTCCCAGCCAACTTGGCCGTTCTTGCCGAACAGCAGGATTTTCACGAGGCCTGCCCCTGGTATTGGCGTTGCATCCAGTCGCGATAGGCGCCGCTTTGCACGTTGGCTACCCAGTCGCGGTTTTCCAGATACCACTGCACGGTTTTGCGGATACCAGTATCGAAGGTTTCGGCCGGCTTCCACCCGAGCTCGGATTCAATCTTGCGCGCATCAATGGCATAGCGGCGGTCGTGGCCGGGCCGGTCGGTAACATGCGTGATTTGGGCGCTATACGATTTACCATCGGCACGCGGTTGCAGTTCGTCGAGCAAGGCACAGATCGTGTGCACGATCTCGATGTTGGCCTTCTCGTTCCAGCCGCCGATGTTGTAGGTTTCGCCGAGCCGTCCACCTTCAAGCACGCGGCGGATCGCGGCACAGTGGTCCTTGACGTAAAGCCAGTCGCGTATCTGCAGACCGTCGCCGTAGACCGGCAGCGGCTTGCCGGCGAGTGCATTGACGATCATCAGCGGAATCAGCTTTTCGGGGAAATGATAAGGGCCGTAGTTGTTGGAGCAGTTGGTGGTCAGCACCGGCAAGCCGTAAGTATGGTGCCAGGCCCGCACCAAATGATCGCTGGCCGCCTTGCTCGCCGAATACGGACTGTTCGGTTCGTAGGCGTCGGTCTCGCGAAAGGCGGGTTCATTCGGAGCAAGCGAGCCGTAGACCTCGTCGGTAGAGACATGCAGGAAGCGAAAGCCGGCTTGCCGCTCCGGGGTGAGACCGTTCCAGTAGACGCGCATGGCTTCGAGCAGGCGGAAAGTGCCACTGATGTTGGTTTCGATGAAGTCAGCCGGCCCATATATCGAGCGATCGACATGCGATTCCGCAGCGAAATTGACGATGGCGCGCGGCTGGTGTCGTTCCAGCAGTTGCGCCATCAGTGCGGTATCGCCGATGTCACCCTGTGCGAAGATATGACGCGCATCGTCCGCCAGGGCCTTGAGGCTTTCCAGGTTGCCAGCATAGGTGAGCTTGTCGAGGTTGACGACGGGCTCGTCCTGCTGCGCCAGCCAGTCGAGTACGAAATTGCTGCCAATGAAGCCGGCGCCGCCGGTGACGAGGATCATGGATAAGGGGCTGTAAATTTATCGAGTTATGGGTGCCGATTATAAAGGCAGTTGCTCTTGAATGGCGTGGTGTTGTCCCCGACGCAATCTTTATTTAAATCCCTTTCACTAATTTAACTCTGGTAATCGTCCTTGCTTACCGACGAATACCGCTACAAGATACTGAAACTGGTCGAAGCCAATCCCGAGGTCAGTCAGCGCGAGCTGGCCCGTGAGCTGGGCATCAGCCTCGGCAAGGCTAACTATTGTCTCAAGGCACTGATGGATGTGGGCCTGGTCAAGGCGCACAACTTTCGCAACAATAAGAACAAACTCGCCTACATGTATTTGCTGACTCCTAAAGGCATCGAAGAGAAGGCCGGCATCACGCTGCGCTTCCTCAAAATCAAGATCAAGGAACATCAGGCTCTGCTTTCCGAACTCGAAGAATTGCGCGAGGACGTGGCTCGATACTCCAAAGAGGGCGGCCATGAGTAATTCGAAGTCAAAATCTTCCTTTGAAGCGGTTAGCCCGGCCAGTACACAAACGCTCGGCTCTTTATTCAGGAGCACCTTATGAAAATCGCGGTTGCCGGCACAGGATATGTCGGTTTGTCCAATGCCATTCTGCTGGCCCAGCACAATGAAGTCGTGGCGCTCGATATCGTCAGCGAGAAGGTAGCAACGCTGAATCGCCGTGAATCGCCGATCATCGATGCAGAGGTCGAGGACTACCTCAAGAATAAAGCCCTCAACCTCAATGCCACTCTCGACAAGCAGGAGGCCTACGCTGGCGCGGATTACGTCGTGATCGCCACTCCTACCGACTACGATCCAAAAAACAACTATTTCGATACAAGTTCGGTCGAGGCCGTCATCCGCGATGTGATAGCGATCAACCCACAGGCAGTGATGGTGATCAAGTCCACCGTGCCTGTGGGCTTTACTGCCAAGGCGCGTGTGGAGTTCGACTGCGAAAATCTGATCTTTTCGCCCGAATTCCTACGTGAAGGCAAGGCGCTTCATGACAACCTGTATCCCTCACGCATCGTCATCGGCGAACGCTCAGCTCGGGCGGAAATCTTTGTCGGGCTGCTCCAGCAGGGCGCGCTGAAAGAGGACATTCCCCTCCTGTTCACGGATTCTGACGAAGCCGAGGCAATCAAGCTCTTCGCAAATACTTATCTGGCCATGCGCGTGGCCTATTTCAACGAGCTAGATACCTATGCTGTGACCCATGGTCTAGATACCCGGCAGATCATCGAAGGCGTGTGCCTGGATCCCCGCATTGGCAATCACTACAACAATCCCTCGTTTGGCTACGGCGGTTATTGCCTGCCGAAGGATACCAAACAGTTGCTGGCCAATTACCGCGAAGTGCCGCAGAACCTGATCCATGCCATTGTAGAAGCGAATTCGACGCGTAAGGATTTCATAGCAGAAAGCATCATCGCGAACAGTCCGAGAGTGGTTGGTATCTATCGCTTGATCATGAAAAGCGGCTCCGATAATTTTCGAGCCTCAAGTATTCAGGGCGTTATGAAGCGCATCAAGGCAAAAGGGATAGAAGTCATTGTGTACGAACCTGCTTTGATGGAAGCCGAGTTTTTCCATTCCCGAGTAGTCAATGACTTGGCCCTTTTCAAGCAGCAGGCAGATATTATTGTTGCAAACAGGATTACGGCAGATATTGAGGATGTGGGTTTCAAAGTGTTCAGTCGAGATATTTTTGGGGGAGACTGAAAATGCAAAAATCTACTTACGGCAGTGCGCTTAAGTCTTTGTCATCCAGGCTGCATGGTTGTGGTTCTCGAATGAGAGTGCCGCATACAATTAGGAACGCAGCTTGAGCAATAGCTACGCCATCATTTTATGTGGAGGCTCTGGGACTCGTCTGTGGCCGCTGTCCCGTACAACGCGCCCTAAACAACTGCTGGCCTTGAACGGAAAGGACACTTTGCTACAGCAAACAGCACGCCGTTTGTTGCAGCATATCTCGCCGTCAAATCTTTATACAGTCACGCACGAAGATCATCGGTTCGAGGTCAAGGGCCAGCTTGCGGAGCTGACGGAAGCCAGTGTTGGCAATGTGCTGGCGGAACCTTGTGCGAGAAATACATTACCGGCCATTGCCTGGGCTGTAAGCCGCATCCATCGTATGGAAGCTTCGGCGCTAGTTGGTGTTTTTCCATCGGACCATGCGGTTGATGACGAGCAAGCCTTTCTTGCGGCGTGGCGTAGTGCCGAGCTCGCCGCCGAGCAAGGGTATTTGGCATTGCTGGGCATAAAACCGACGGAGCCGGCAACGGGCTATGGCTATATCCAGCCGGCAAGCGCACTGACAGTACAAGGCGCTGAGCTACCGGTGCATGAGGTAGCGAAATTCGTTGAAAAACCGAATGCTGAAAAAGCGCAAAAATTTGTCAGTGACGGCTATCTTTGGAACAGCGGCATGTTTGTTTTCAGGGCTGACGTTTTTATGGAAATGCTGCAAGCGCATCAGCCTGAAATGTATCGGCAAATTCTCAGTTTGCCTGATGGAGATTTCTCGGCAGCCTATGCCGAGTTCGATAACCTCTCCATTGACTATGGCATCGCAGAAAAAGCCGACAAGGTCGCGGTCGTGCCGGTCGACATGCAATGGAGCGATTTGGGTAGTTGGGATTCTATCCATCGCCGCCGTGCCAAAAACGAAGAAAACAATGTTATTGAAGGTGACGTAATTGCACTGGATACCCAGGACAGTTTGTTATGGAGCACGCATGGACTGGTGGCAGCTTTGGGTGTCAGCAATATCGCGATTGTTCAGACTGCGGATGCCACACTGGTTTGCGACCGTTCTCGTACAGAGGATATCAAGGCCTTGGTCAATCAGGTCAACCGGCACAAGGCTGAGCTGACCGAAACCCATTTGACCGTACACCGGCCATGGGGAACTTACACGGTTCTGGAGGAAGGTCCGTGCTTCAAGATCAAGCGCATTACCGTGAACCCCGGCGCCAAGCTCTCCATGCAGATGCATCAGCACCGATCCGAGCATTGGGTGGTGGTGGCCGGCACAGCCAAGATCACCAATGGCGAGCGCGAGATTATCCTGAGGGCGAATGAATCTACTTATATTCCCAAGACCCATCGCCATCGATTGGAAAATCCAGGGGAACAGCCCTTGCACATCATCGAGGTGCAATGCGGGGAATATGTAGGAGAGGACGATATCGTGCGTTTTGAAGATACTTATGGAAGGCCGACAAATAATGAATAAAGTTGCTTTGATCACGGGGATTACAGGGCAGGATGGCGCCTATCTGGCCGAATTGCTGCTGAGCAAGGGGTATGTGGTGCACGGTATCAAGCGCCGGGCTTCGCTATTCAATACCGACCGCATTGACCATCTGTATCAGGACCCGCACATCGATAATCAGGATTTCATCTTGCATTACGGCGACCTGACCGATTCCACCAATCTGATTCGCATCATTCAGCAGGTGCAGCCGGACGAGATTTACAACCTGGCGGCCATGAGCCACGTTGCCGTGAGTTTTGAGACGCCGGAATACACGGCAAATGCCGATGGCCTCGGTACGCTGCGTATCCTGGAGGCAATCCGCATCCTTGGTTTGGAAAACAAAACGCGTTTCTATCAGGCTTCCACATCCGAACTTTACGGACTGGTGCAGGAAGTTCCGCAGAAGGAAACTACGCCTTTCTATCCGCGTAGCCCCTATGCGGTCGCCAAACTCTACGGTTACTGGATTACAGTCAACTACCGCGAAGCGTACGGTATCTATGCCTGCAACGGCATCTTGTTTAATCACGAATCGCCGATCCGTGGCGAGACCTTTGTCACGCGCAAGATCACCCGCGCCATGGCCCGTATCAAGCTCGGCCTGCAGGATTGCCTCTACCTCGGCAACCTCAATGCACTACGCGATTGGGGCCACGCCAGGGATTACGTCGAGATGCAATGGCTCATGCTGCAGCAGGACCAGCCCGAGGATTTCGTCATCGCCACCGGCGTGCAATACAGCGTGCGTGACTTCGTCAATGCCGCCGCCAAGGAGTTGGGCATGGCCATCACCTGGAAGGGCGAGGGCGTCGATGAGAAAGGGTATGACGCTAACGGTAAATGCATTGTGCAGGTCGATCCACGTTATTTCCGGCCGACCGAGGTAGAAACTCTGCTGGGTGATCCCGCCAATGCCAAGCAAAAGCTGGGCTGGGTGCCCAAGATTACCTTCGCCGAGCTGGTGAGCGAGATGGTCAGGGAAGATCTCAAGTCCGCCGAGCGTGACGAACTGGTGAAGAAGCACGGTTACAGTGCTTTCGATTATCACGAGTAAGCATGGATAAGAACGCCAAAATCTATATTGCCGGGCATCGCGGATTGGTGGGCTCAGCGCTTCTGCGTAATTTGAAGGCAAAGGGGTACGGCAATTTAGTGATGCGTAGCCACACTGAACTCGACTTGGCCGATGCGGCAGCCACCAAAGCATTTTTTCAGGCCGAGAAACCGGACTATGTATTTCTGGCTGCGGCCAAGGTCGGCGGCATCCTGGCGAATAACAATTACCCGGCAGATTTCATCAGGGAAAATCTGGATATACAGAACAATGTCATCGAGCAATCCTATGCTTCAGGTGTAAAGCGTTTGCTGTTCCTTGGCTCGAGTTGCATCTATCCCCGGGATTGTCCGCAACCTATCAAGGAAGAGTATCTGTTGACCGGCCCTTTGGAGCCGACTAATCGGCCATATGCGCTGGCAAAGATTGCCGGAATTGAAATGTGTTGGAGTTACAACCGCCAGTACGGAACGCAATACCTGGCGGCTATGCCGACAAATCTCTTTGGGCCTGGTGATAACTATCATCCGGAAAACAGCCATGTGATTCCCGGACTGGTTCGTAAATTCCATCAAGCTAAAGTTAAGGGTGCAAGCACAGTTACAGTTTGGGGAACTGGCACGCCGAGGCGAGAGTTCCTATACAGCGATGATATGGCAGATGCTTGTAGCTTTTTGATGAACTTGTCTGATTCGAAATTCCAGGCATTGCTAGGGGTTAGCCGTAACGATAGTTTGCCGCCTCTCGTCAACATTGGCTCCGGCTCTGATCTGTCTATCAAGGAACTCTCCGAAATGATCGGGAGTAGAATTGGTTTTCAAGGTGAAATTGCATTCGACACCAGTAAACCGGACGGTACTATGCGCAAGCTTATGGATAGTGGTCGCTTGAATAGTATGGGGTGGCAGCCGAAAACTAATTTAAAAGAAGGTATTGAACTAGCCTATCAGGATTTCTTGAAATGAAGATAGGTGTCCCGCTAGACGGGCATGTTGATTTGTCGAATGCAATCCTGCTTGCTGCAGAGCATTCTGCTATTGCTTTAGATATCGTTGAGAGCCGTATTTTAGAGTTAAATCGCGAATACTCACTGATCGCCGATATGGGTGTCGAAAACTATCCGGCAACTAAAACGCTTGGTTTCAAGGCTACGTTAGATAAGACCAAGACCCATGAAGGTTCGTACTACGGGACCCCTGGGATGCCAACCGATTACTATTCTAGAATAAATTATTTTAATAGTGCGTCCATTTATTTCAAATCAAAAGCCATCAGTGAATCTTAAGGAATTCAAGTGCTAGGCAGAAGGTATCATAGCGAACTGGAGTCATCGAATTATTCAAGGCATATCGATGAAGCCCTTATGCGAGCTCCATTAGACAATGACTAATAGAAAAAAATACGCAGAGCTTAATTTGCAGGCAGTTCGTCGCTTATGGTCGATGCTGCCTTCAACATTCAAAGGCCGTGCGGTTCGCTTATGGCTAATGATGATACTCGGAGCATTACTAGAGATGTTGGGCGTGGGCTTGGTCGTTCCGGTAATCACAATACTCACACAACCCGATGTGCTCTCTCGACAGACGTTCTTGAAAGACTTTTATACCCGCCTGGGTGAGCCGAGCCAGCAGGCGCTAGTAATCACTACAATGCTGTTGTTGCTATCCGTGTATCTGTTAAAGAATCTGTATTTAGGCTTTCTGGCTTGGAAACAATCCAAATTCATCTACAGCTTGCAGCACGTGCTTTCTACGAGACTTTTCACTATTTACCTGCATCAGCCTTATAGCTTCCATCTACAGCGCAACTCTGCTCACCTGGTTCGCAACCTTCA
The DNA here is from genome assembly GCA_966238525.1 of uncultured Methylophilaceae bacterium. Lineage (GTDB taxonomy): Bacteria > Pseudomonadota > Gammaproteobacteria > Burkholderiales > Methylophilaceae > CBILOJ01. Next base: position 9,412 of record CBILOJ010000065.1, read on the forward strand.
AG
>CBILOJ010000066.1:0-9392 GCA_966238525.1 uncultured Methylophilaceae bacterium
CAAGACCATCATCCGTCGCGAGCTGTGCAACGCCGAGTGGGCGCTCAAGCTACAGATGGACGAACTCGTCGAGCAATTCGAGCAGATCGAAGACGAATACCTGCGCGAGCGCAAACAGGACGTGGTGCAGGTGGTCGAGCGCGTGATCAAGGTTCTGCTCGGCCATCCGAGCCAGGTGGCGGTACGCGAACGCGAAAGCGCGATCATCCTCGTCGCGCATGACCTGTCGCCGGCCGATGCCATCCAGTTCAAGCAGCACCATTTCGCCGCCTTCGTTACCGATGTCGGCGGCGCCACTTCGCACACCGCGATCCTGGCGCGCAGCCTCAACATTCCATCCATCGTGGCGTTGCATCGCGCGCGGCAACTGATCCGCGACGGCGAACTCATCATCGTCGACGGCACGCAAGGCGTGCTTATCGCCAGTCCCGACAAGGACACGCTGGCCGAATACCGGCTCAAGCAGGACCAGTGGGAGCTCGAACAGCAAAAACTCAAGCGGCTGCGGCTGACCAAGGCCATCACGCTCGACGGCACGCCGATCGAACTGCACGCCAACATCGAGATTCCCGAGGACGTGGCACATGCGCGCGCCGCCGGCGCTACCGGCGTCGGCCTCTACCGTACCGAATTCCTGTTCATGAACCGGCGCGAGATGCCGGACGAGGAAGAGCAGTTCACGGCCTACCGCAAGGTGGCCGAAACCATGAAGAAGCTGCCGGTAACGATACGCACGCTGGACCTCGGCGCCGACAAGCAGATGGACGACGACGACAGCGTACGCAATTGCACCAATCCGGCGCTGGGTCTGCGTGCGATCCGGCTCTGTCTGTCCGAACCGCAGATTTTCCACACGCAGTTGCGCGCCATTCTGCGTGCTTCGCATTACGGCAACATCTGCATCCTGATCCCGATGCTGTCCACGCTGTCGGAACTGCGGCAAACGCTGCTGCTGCTGGAGCGCGCCAAGCAGAGTCTGCGCGACGAAAAAACGCCATTCGACGAAAAGATCAGGATCGGCGGCATGATTGAAGTGCCGGCGGCTGCGCTCAATGCCGAGGCTTTCGCCCGTCAGCTCGATTTCCTGTCCATCGGCACCAACGACCTGATCCAGTACACCTTGGCGATCGACCGTACCGACGATGCCGTGGCGCATCTCTACAATCCTTTGCACCCGGCCGTGCTGCAGCTGATCGAGATGACCATACGCGCGGGCCGGAAGCAGGGCAAGCCGGTGTCGGTCTGCGGCGAAATGGCGGGCGATGCCCTGATGACACGCCTGTTGCTGGGCTTCGGTCTGCGCCATTTCTCCATGCACCCGGCGCACGTGCTAGCGGTCAAACGCCAGGTGCTGCAAAGCAATTTGCCCGAGCTGGCGGCGATTACGCGCCGCATCCTCGGCAGCTACGACATCGACAGGATTGAACCTTTGCTGGACAAGCTCAATCTTCATTAAGGAGGACGCGCCATGATCGATACCGATACCGCAATCGCCGCCGACGACAAGAACATTGCCGTGATTACGCACCTGGCAGGCATGCTGTTTTCCATTTTCCCGGCATTGCTGGTATGGCTGCTCAAGCGCAACGACAATGCCTTCGTCGCCGACCAGGCGCGCGAAGCGCTGAACTTCCAGATCACGATATTGATCGCACAGGCCGTGAGCTGCATCCTGGTGTTCGTCGTCATCGGTTTTCTGTTCCTCGGGCTGGTCTGGCTGGCCAACATATTCTTCTGCATCATGGCGGCAATCGCCGCCAGCAAGGGCGAGCACTACCGCTACCCGCTCACGCTGCGCTTGATTAGTTAAGGACCCACATGCAAACCGAAATCTCAATCGGCACGACGCCGACCGACAACCCGCTGCTCGATTCCTCCGGCTTGCCGCATTTCGACCAGGTAAAGCCGGCACAGGTGACGCCAGCCATGGACTATTTGCTGGCCGCCAGCCGCCGCTTGGTGGACATGCTCGGTACCGACAATGCCACGCCGACCTGGACCACCTTCGCGCGCCCGCTGGAAGATCTCGAAGAGCGAATCTCGCGCGCCTGGGCGCAGGTTTCGCACATGAATGCCGTGGTCAACAGCCCGGGACTGCGTGAAGCCTATAACGCCAACCTGCCGAAACTGACCGCGTTCTACGCCGACCTGTCGCAGGACGAGCGGCTCTACGCCAAATTCCGCAGTCTGCGGGCGAGCACGGAATACGACACACTGAGCACGGCGCAGCGCAAAATCGTCGACAACGAGCTGCGCGATTTCCGCCTGGGCGGCGCCGAACTGCCCGAAGACCAGAAGGCGCGTTTCAAGGAAATTCAGGAAGCGCTGTCCAGCTTGTCGGCGCGCTTCGAGGAAAACATTCTCGATGCCACCAATGCCTATGCGCATTATGTGGAAAGTGCCGACGAACTACGCGGCATTCCCGATGATGCTTTGCAAGCCGCACGCGAGGCGGCGGAAGCGGATAACAAACCGGGCTACAAATTCACGCTGCATTTCCCCTCCTACCTGCCGGTGCTGCAATACGCCGACAATCGCGCCTTGCGCGAAACGCTGTACCGCGCCTACGCCACGCGCGCTTCCGAATTCGGCAAGCCGGAATGGGACAATAGCGCGCTCATCGTCGACATTCTCAAGCTGCGTGCGGAAGCGGCCCAATTGCTGGGCTACGCCAGCTATGCCGAGATGTCGCTGGCGACCAAGATGGCGGAAACGCCGCAGCAGGTCACCGAATTCCTCGATACGCTGGCGCAGCGCGCCAAACCGTTCGCCGAGCGCGACATGCAGGAGCTCGTCGCCTATGCCGCCGAACGACTCGATATGCGCGAGCTCGAGGCCTGGGATATCGCCTACGTTTCCGAAAAATTGCGCGAAGAGAAATACGCGTTCTCCGACCAGGAAGTAAAGCAGTATTTCCCCGAAAGCCAGGTGCTGGCCGGCCTGTTCCGCGTCACCGAGACCATTTTCGGCGTGCAGGTCAGGAAATCGCAGGCACCGGTGTGGCATCCGGACGTCAGTTTCTACGAAATCATTGATCGCAGCGGCAAGCTGGTGGGCCAGTTCTATCTTGACCTCTACGCGCGCAACAACAAACGCGGCGGCGCCTGGATGGATGAGGCAATTACGCGCCGCAAGAAGGCGGACTACGTGGAAACGCCGGTGGCTTTCCTCACCTGCAATTTCTCGGCGCCCCTCAAGGAAAAAGACGGCGCTGGGAAACCCGCGCTGTTCACGCATGATGAAGTTATTACCATGTTCCACGAGTTCGGCCACGGTTTGCATCACATGCTGACCCAGGTCGAGGATTACGGCGTGTCCGGCATCAAGGGCGTGGAGTGGGATGCGGTCGAGCTGCCGAGCCAGTTCATGGAAAATTTCTGCTGGGAATGGGACGTGCTGCGCCACATGACGCGCCATGTCGACACCGGCGAACCACTGCCGCGCACTCTGTTCGATAAGATGATCGCCGCCAAGAATTTCCAGGCCGGCATGCAAACGGTGCGCCAGGTCGAGTTCTCGCTGTTCGACATGCGTTTGCACAGCGATTTCGACCCGGCCAAGCGCAACGCGCTCGACCTCATCGAAGAAGTGCGCGACGAAGTCGCCGTAGTGCGGCCGCCGAAGTGGAACCGCTTCCCGCACAACTTTTCCCACATCTTCGCCGGCGGCTATGCGGCGGGCTACTACAGCTACAAATGGGCCGAAGTGCTTTCCGCCGACGCCTACAGCCTGTTCGAGGAAAACGGCGTGCTGTCGGAGGAAGCCGGCCAGCGCTTCTGGAGCGAGATCCTGGCGCAGGGCGGTTCGCGGCCCGCACTCGAGTCCTTCGTTGCTTTCCGCGGTCGCGAGCCGACCATAGACGCGCTGCTGCGGCATAACGGCATGGTAGCTTAAGGTCTCAGTAGCATTATCGCCGCCAGGCAAGACGATAAACCACAGGCACTGCCGCCTGTCGCATAACAAGAATATAGGGAGACGCGATTGAAGCTCGCTACCTGGAACGTCAATTCGCTCAACGTGCGCCTGCCGCATGTGCTGGACTGGCTCGGCGCCAACCAGCCCGACGTCCTTTGTCTGCAGGAAACCAAGCAGGAAGACGGCAAGTTTCCCTACGATGCGCTCGACCTCGCCGGCTACCGCGCGCTGCACAACGGGCAAAAAACCTACAATGGCGTCGCCATCCTGAGCCGGCACGACATCGCGCAGCCCATGCTCGGCATTCCCGATTTCGCCGACGAGCAGAAGCGCGTGGTGTGTGCCACCATCAATGATGTGCGCATCGTCTGCGCCTATTTCCCCAATGGCCAGAGCGTGGGCTCGGAGAAATATCTCTACAAGCTGGGCTGGCTCGAGGTCTTTACACAGTGGCTGCAGAAAGAGCTCGAAATCTACCCGCGGCTCGCATTGCTCGGCGATTACAACATCGCGCCCGAAGATCGCGACGTACACGACCCGGCAGCCTGGCTGGGCCAGGTGCATGTGAGCGAGCCGGAGCGCGAAGCTTTCCGCAAGCTGGTTGATCTCGGACTGCACGACAGCTTCCGCCTGTTCGAGCAGCCGGAGAAAAGCTTCAGCTGGTGGGATTACCGCATGGCCGCGTTCCGGCGCGATTTGGGCTTACGCATCGACCACATCCTGGTCAGCACGCCTCTGCTGCCGGCATGCAAGGCCAGCTGGATAGACAAGGCGCCGCGCAAATTGGAACGTCCATCTGACCATACGCCGGTGGTGCTTGAACTGGTTTAAGCCGCAGGGATAGCAGCGCTGCAAACCGACTGCCTTTTAATTCGCCGCCGCGAACCCAAATTAAGGATTTGGGCAATTCAAGGCGCGATCGATGCAACGCTACAAGAACCTGGACAGCAGCTCGGGCGTCACCGCATTCGAGGTGGCTGACGATGCCATTACGGTGGAATTCATCAACGGCAGCGTCTACAAGTACGATTATGCCAGCGCTGGCCGCGGCAACATCGAGCGCATGAAGCGGCTGGCCGCCGAAGGCCGCGGCCTGAGCACCTTTATTTCGCAGCATGTGCACGATGCTTATGCGCGCCGCTTGCGCTAAGCTTCGTTGCCAACCTGCCAACGCAATAAGCAATAGGCTAAAGCTGTTTTCCCTATCTAGTCCGAGGAGACGTCTCATGTCGAGCTGGCTCGCGATCGCCGTACCGTATCTGCCCGAAATCATCCATCTGGCACGCCCCTTATTCACGCGCAACAAGAATGCCGACAAGACGCCCGAGCTCGCCGCCCAGCAGATTGCCGAACTGCAAGCCGCGGTAGCGGACAACGTGGAAAACATCAAGAAACTGGCGATGGACATGCAGCAAACCATCGATGCGCTGCAGTTGGCTGCCGATGCGCTGGACAAGCGGCTACGCCTGGCCCACACCATCAATATCGTAGCGCTGACGGTGGCGGCCTTGGCCTTCTGCGCCGCTCTTTACGCACTCGCCGCCTGAAACGAGACCTTACCCATGCAGAGCTGGCAAATCATAACGCAGACCATCGCGGCAGAATTTTCTGATATTCCGACGCTGGCGGACCTCACCCGCATCACGCTGCGCCTGCTGGTCGCCGGCGCGCTGGGGGGCCTGCTCGGCTTTGAACGCGAACGCAAGGGCAAGTCCGCCGGTCTGCGTACGCACATGCTGGTGGCCATCGGTGCCGCGCTGTTCGTACTGATTTCGCTACAGGCCGGCGCCGATTCCGAATCCGATGCGCTGTCGCGCGTGCTGCAGGGCATCGTCGCCGGTATCGGCTTTCTCGGTGCCGGCGCCATCATCAAAAGTGCGCAGCATGAAGGGGCCACCGGGCTCACTACGGCAGCCGGCATCTGGCTCACCGCGGCAATCGGCGTCGCAGCCGGCATGGGACAACTGGCGCTGGCCATGCTCAGCACCCTGCTCGCACTCATCATCCTCGCCTTGCTACCCAAGGTTACGCGCAATCCCGAATAGCACGACGATAGGATCACTGTGTTGTGCAAGCTGAACGCACAAGGTGGTCAGCAAACTGACAGCCAGCCTCTTGCCGTGCTCCACTAGCTGCAGGAGAAATGCGGCCTATGATCACCAAGCTCGACAGCTACCCTGCGCAGGATTTGCTCATGCACGGCAATCCTGCCTTTTTCCATGTGAATAATTACGACCCGCTGTTGCTGCTGGCAGCAGTCGTCGTACTGGCCGCCGCACTGGTGCCGCGGCTCAGCAGCAAATACCTGACGGCACCGTTGCTGTTCATGCTGGCTGGCGCAGTCGTGTTCCAGCTGCCATTGGCCTGGCGGCTGCCGGACCTGGTAGGCGAAACATGGTGGCCGTTGCGCCTGACCGAACTCGGCGTCATCATCGCGCTGACAGCAGCCGGCCTCAAGATCAACAAACCGTTTTCGTGGAAAGATTGGCAAGCGAGCTGGCGACTGCTGGCCATCACCATGCCGCTGACGATTGCAGCCGTAGCCTGGCTCGGCTGGCAAGCGCTCGGCCTGCTGCCTGCCAGCGCCCTGCTGCTGGGCGCCGCCGTCGCCCCCACCGATCCCGTGCTTGCCGCCGATGTGCAGACCACGGCTCCAGTGGAACCTGATACCTCCCACGCACGCATCGCATTGACCACCGAAGCCGGCCTCAATGACGGTCTCGCATTTCCGTTCGTCCACCTCGCCATCGCCGTACTGCTCGTCGGCCCTGATGCAAGCGGCTGGTTCACCGGCTGGCTGGTCATGGACGTGCTGTACAAGATTGCCGCCGGCATTGCGATCGGCGCATTGTCGGGCTGGCTGCTGGGCCGGGTAGTCTTCCGCCTGCCGGTGACCGACAATCTGGCGCGCACGATGACCGGCAGCATCGCCCTGAGCCTGACGCTGCTGCCCTATGCGCTGGCCCAGATGGCAGCAAGCTATGGCTTTGTCGCGGTGTTTGTAGCCGCCTGCGTCTTCCGCCAGCAGGAATCGCAGCATCAGTATCAGCAGGTACTGCACGATTTTTCTGAAGAGATGGAACATGTGCTGATAGCCGTGCTGATGTTCCTGATCGGCGCTTATGTGGCGTCCGGCGCATTGAGCGGCCTTTCCTGGCCTATGGCCGCGGTAGGGCTGGCGACGGTCTTCATCATCCGCCCGCTCACCGGCCTGGTCGCGCTGACCGGTGCCTCGCTACCGAAGGAAGAACAACTGGTCGTCGCTTTCTACGGCATACGCGGCATCGGCTCTTTCTATTACCTGGCCTATGCCTGCAGCCAGGCCGATTTCCCGCAAGCGCACCTGTTGTGGGAGCTGCTTATCCTGATCGTGATGATTTCGGTGCTGGTGCATGGCCTGACGGCTGCGCGCGTCATGGCCATGCTGGACCGACGGCGCGCAGCGCGCTCCATCGGCAACTGAAACCCCAGCCTTTATTTGATTTTGATACCGAGCTGCTTGAGCTTGCGGTAGAGATGGGTACGTTCCAGCTGCACGTTTTCGGCGACACGGCTCATGTTGCCGCCGACCTTGGCGATGTGGTGTTGAAAATACAGGCGCTCGAAATCATCGCGCGCTTCGCGCAACGGCTGATCGAAATTGACTGGCGCCGCCACCGCTCCATTGCTCGGGGGCGCCTGCTCCATGGGCTTGAATTGCTCAAGCACGCGATTGACGTCCTCCAGCGTGATTTTCTCGGCCAGGCTGGTCTGCGTCAGGTTGCGGATTACGCTGTCGAGCTGGGCCAGGTTGCCGGGCCAGTCCGTGTTGCGCAAGGCATTGAGGGCTGAAATGTCGAATTCGCGGTAATCGGCTTCGCCGGTTTCGACCAGCAACGTCACCATGGCGCGCGCCAGGTCGGGAATGTCCTCGCGATGATCGCCCAGCGCCGGCACGCGCAAGGTCGTCACCGACAGCGCCTGCAGCAGCGCGGCATCAAACTGGCCTTCACCCACACGTTGCGGCAGAGCGCAGGACGTGGCGCAGACGACACGCACGTCGTATTTCTCGGCCTTGCCGAGCAGCAACTGCAAACCCTTCTGCTCCGTCTTGTTGAGTTCGGCCACCTCGGGAATGAACAGCAAGCCCTCGCGCACCTGTTCCAGCAATTCCATCGGCGCCGACGCCAGCTGCGCATATTCGGCAAGCTCGAGCCAGGGCGTGCCGGGCTGGTGCAGGAAACGCGCGCAGAGTTCGGCGCCGCTGCCCTTTTCGCCGATCAGCAGCAGCGGCGTCTTGAGGGTAGCCACCTGATCCAGGCGCTGGCGCAGCTCGCTGATGACGGCGCTCTTGCCAAGATTGACCAAAGTCATATCCGAGCGCGGCAACTGTTCGCCATGCTTGAGCGCGGCATTGACCGTCTTCAGCAGCTTCTGCAACGCGATCGGCTTTTCGAGAAAATCGAAGGCGCCGATGCGCGTGGCTTCGACTGCGGTATCGATGGTGCCATGTCCCGACATCATGACCACCGGCATGGTCAGCAGGCCGCCGTTGCCCCATTCCTTGAGCAGGCTGATACCGTCGCAATCGGGCATCCAGATGTCGAGCAGCACCAGGTCGGGCCGCTCCTGACGGCGAAAGTCGCGTGCCTGCGAAGCATTTTCTGCCAGCCGTACCTGATAACCCTCGTCCTGCAGGATGTCATGCAGCAGTTCGCGTATGCCGATCTCGTCGTCCACTACCAATATCTGTCTTGCCGTCATTGCCTGTTTCCCGTTGCGCCGGCAGCTGCCGGCAGTACGACCGTAATGCAAGCTCCGCCCCGCTGCGCATTTTCGAGCTTGATACCGCCCTTGTGCTCTTCGATGATCTTTTTCACGATGGCCAATCCAAGGCCGGTACCGTGGCGCTTGGTTGTCATATAGGGCTCAAACGCGTGCGACAGGATTTCAAGCGGAAAGCCGATACCGTTGTCGCGTATAGTCAATGTTACCTTGTCGGCCAGCGCGGCGCTGCTGATCTCGATCACAGGGGCGGACTGCCCCTCTAGCGCATCCTGCGCGTTCTGCAGCAGATTATGCAGCACCTGCCGCAGCATGGTCGCATCGCCGTGTACCCGCGGCAAGTCGGGTTGCAGGTCAATACGCATTTCGATACCGACCGGCTCGTACAACGCCAGCACATCGCTGATCAGCAGGTTGAGATCGACTTCGGTCAGGTTGAGCTCGGGCGCGCGGGCGTATTCGCTGAATTCGTTGACCATGGCCTTCATGGCGCCGACCTGGTTGACAATGGTTTCAGTGGCGCGGCGCAGCAGATCTGCTTCGGCCGGATCAAGTTTGGTGGCAAGCTTGTGCTCCAGGCGCTCGGCTGACAGCTGGATCGGCGTCAGCGGATTCTTGATCTCGTGCGCCAGCCGGCGTGCCACTTCACCCCAGGCCGCATCGCGCTGCGCCTGCACCATGTTGGTCACGTCGTCGAACACGACAACGAAACC
>CBILOJ010000067.1:0-9304 GCA_966238525.1 uncultured Methylophilaceae bacterium
CGGGTAGGAGCGGTCTCCCAAAGCTACGGTAAGTGTCTGCATATTGTTTGTGTTCGTTGCGGCCGGCATCAACCCGCTACCGTCCGCTGATGACATAATTTTTGTTCGATGTGATGCACGATGCTGCTCACGGATTGGCCGCTGGTCTCAAGCACGATGTCGGCGGCTTCGCGGTAAAGCGCATCGCGCTCGGTGAACAGCTGTTCAAGTTTAGCGCGCGGATCGTCGGTTTGCAGCAAAGGCCGGTTTTTGTCGTTGCGCGTGCGCTGCCACAACTCCTGCACATGGGCGCGCAGATAGATCACGGTCCCGTGCTGCTTGAGATTGGCCCGGTTCTGTGGTGCCAGGATGGCGCCACCGCCAGTGGCCAGCACGATGTCGCGCATCATGCACAATTCGGCGATGATGGCGGTTTCGCGTTTGCGAAAACCGGCTTCGCCCTCAAGCTCGAAAATCAGTGGAATATTGACACCGGTACGACGCTCGATTTCATGATCGGTATCGTAAAAGCTTTTGGCCAGGTGCTTGGCCAGCATACGGCCTATCGTGGTCTTGCCCGCGCCCATCAACCCCACGAAAAAAATATTGCCCGCCATAAAAAATGCTCGTCAATCGCTTGACGAGCATTTTAGGGCATTACTCCAATCCTGTCAGATTCGCCTAGCGAATCGCCAAGTTCTCATCCATGATTTTCGGCGTGATGAAAATCAGCAGTTCAGTCTTGTCGTCCTGCTTGGTCCGGCGCTTGAACAGATTGCCAAGCACGGGTAGGTCGCCGAAGAACGGCACCTTGTCGACGTCGTTGCGCTGCGTCTGTTCGTAGATACCGCCGAGGACCGCCGTTTCGCCATTGTTGACCAGCACCTGGGTCTGCACGCGCTGGGTGTCGATCGACGGCACGCCGGCGAACACCGAACCGATACGGTCTTTTTTCACTTCGAGATCCATGATGATCTTGTCATCCGGGGTGATTTGCGGCGTGACTTCGAGACTGAGCGAAGCGTTTTTGAACGAGACGCTGGTAGCACCGCTGCTGGTCGCTTCCTGATAAGGAATCTGCGTACCTTGTTCGATGATGGCTTTTTGCTGGTTGGCCGTGGTCACGCGTGGGCTGGAAATCACCTTGCCGCGCTGGTCGGTTTCCAATGCAGACAGCTCCAGGTTGAGCAGGAAGCCGGCAGGCAACCGGAACAGGCTGAAGGCGAAGTTGCCGAAGGCGTTGGCCACCGGCAAGTTGACGTTCAAGTCCTGGTCACCGTCGGCGCTAAGACCCGGCGTCACCGTGCCCGGCAGTTGCGTCGTGGCCAATGTACCGGAACCAACACGGTCGGTCAGGGTTTCGGTCAAGGTGCCGTTGGTGTTGGTACGCTGCGTAATGGCGTTGCCCAGCGTGCCGCTCTGGCCGATACGCGTATTACCCGACGATGCCTGGTTCTGCACGCCAAAGCGCACGCCCAGGCTCTTGCCGAAGCGCTGATCGGCGATGACCAGGCGCGATTCGATCATGACCTGCTTCACCGCTACGTCGATCTGGTTGATGATGCGCTGCACATCTTCCAGATGACGCGGCGTGTCCTGCACGAAAATGGTATTAGTGCGCACGTCGACCACCGCGCTGCCGCGTTTCGACAAAATCTTCTGCTTGGCGTCGCTGATAATGTTCTTCAGCGCTTCTGCTTTCTGATAGCGCAGCGTGAAAACTTCCGTGCGCATGGGCTCGAGATCTTCGATCTGCTGATTGGCTTCGAGCTGCAGCTTTTCCTTGGCTGCGACTTCTTCCGACGGCGCCACCAGGATCACGTTGCCGGTCTTGCGCATGGCCAGGCCCTTGCTCTGCAGCACGATGTCGAGCGCCTGGTCCCACGGCACGTCCTTGAGTCTCAGCGTGAGGTTACCGGTGACGCTGTCGCTGGCGATGATGTTGAGGCCGGTAAAATCGGCGATCACCTGCAGGATGGAACGCACATCGATGTCCTGAAAGTTGAGCGATAGCTTCTCGCCCGAATAGCCGGGCTTGGAGCCTTGCACCAGCTTGTTCGGATCTTCCACCACCGGCCGTACGTCGATGATGAAGCGCTTGTCCGCCTGATAGGCCGACTGTTCCCAATTGCCCTGCGGTTCGATCACCATGTGCGTGTTGCGGCCCTGCTTCATGGTATCGATGTAAAGCACGGGCGTATTGAAGTTGATGACGTTGAGGCGCCGCTCCAGATTGGCCGGCACGTCAGTATTGATGAAATCGACGACGATGGTCTTGCCCTGCTGACGAATATCGATGCCAGTCGCGGCATCCGACAGATCAACAATGACCCGTCCTTCGCCGCTCTTGCCTCGGGCGAAATCGATGTTCCTGACCGCATGCGGCTGCTCGCCGACCTGGGCTTCGGCAAAACGCGTAACGGTATTGGCCTGGCCGGCACCGGCCTCGTTGGCCTGCAAGGTTATCGTCGTCTCGTTGCCGCTGACCGTCGCACTGTAGCCGACGGCACGCGACAGATTGAGCACCAGACGCGTGCGAGACTTGGCCTGGGCCACATTGACGCTCTTGAGTGCGCCCTGGCCGGCGCTCAAGGTGTTGCGCGACAAGGCGCTGGCGGTGTTAGGGAAATCGAGTGCAATGCGCGGTGGATTATTCAGCGTAAAGCCGGCCGGCGGATTGGCTAGCGGCTCGGTGGTCTGCACGCGGATGGCGACGCGACCGCCAGGCAGGGCGGCAAAATCGACTTTTTCGATACGGTTTGCCGCGCCCTCCTGCTCCTGCGCGAGCACACCGCTAGGGAATGTGGCCGTAAAGGCCAGCATCAGCAGGCTGCCGGCCAGGTGGATGATCGATGCGTTCGTTTTCATTCTTGTGATCCCTACTGTTGTTCTTGCAGATTGATGCTTGCCGGCCGCTCGGTCCAGTCGCCGCTCATGTCATCCTGAACGATTTCCTTGAGCATGACGCCGCCGTCCGTGATCTCGGTGACCATGCCGAAATCCTGTCCGGCATAACTGCCAACCTTGAGCTGATGTATGGTGTTGTCAGGCGTCTTGATCAGGGCGTACGTCAAATCATCGCGCGAGATCGAACCGACAAATTTCAGGCTCTCGAGCGGATAGGCTTCCAGCGGCTGCTTGGGCCGGTTCATGTCGGGCTGCAGGCTATTGCCGTTATTGGACTGCGCTGCCTTGCGCGGCCGGAACGGGTCGTTCAATGCGCCATCGGCATTGTAGGCAAACGGCACATAGGGCTGAACTTCGGGCAACGGCTTGATCTTGGCCCGCGCGCCCTGACCGGCTTCACGCATGAAGCGATCCAGATCGTCGCCGTCGCTGCCGCAGGCATGCAGCAACAGACATAGCGGCGCAATCAGGCTAAGCAGCAGATGCTTGCGTTGCCGGGAGGTAACAGCGGATTCGGGCTTCATTTCTTCGCGCCTTTTTTGGCTTTGTTCTTCGCGGCGTTCTGACTGGCGATTTCGCTCGGGTCGAGATAGCGATACGTCCTGGCAATGGCTTCCATCGCCAGCCGGTTATCCTTGGTGTCTTTGGGAAGCGAGATGGCCAGATCATTCAAGGTTACGATGCGCGGCAATTTGGCAATATCGGCGGCAAACGCGCCAAGATCGTGGTAGTAACCATTAACCTTGATCGATATCGGCATTTCGGCATAGAAATCCTTGAGCGTTTCCTGACCCGGTTTGAACAGCTCGAACGTCAGGCCGCGCTCCAGGCCTGCCTGATTGATATCCGTCAGCAGGCCGTCCATCTGCGAACGGTCGGGCAATTGCTTGAGCAGGTTGCCGAAAGTGCGTTCGATCTCCACCATCTGCTGCTTGTAGGCATCAAGATTGATCGCTTCCGCTTTCTTGCTGACATATACCTGGCGCAACTGCTCTTCCTTGGCCTTGGCCTGCTCCAGGTCATCAAGCGCGGGACGCCACAGAAACCAGTAGGCTGCCGCAAGAATCAGCAGGCTCAGCCCGCCCAGCAGCACCGCCTTCACCGGCAACGGCAGGTTACCGGCATTCTTGAGGTCTATATTGTTGAAATCTTCCAAGTTCATGGTTTGTTTACCCCTGGTGCCGGCGGGGCTTCAGCAGCACCGGGCGCTTTCAAATTCACGCTGAGCTTGAACTGGTTCTGCCGCTGGTTATTCACCGTCACCGCCTTGATTTCGATCAGGCGCGGCGATTCCATCCATTTCGATCCGAACAGATTGCGTACCAGCGTGGCGACGCGCGCATTGGTGTCGGCTACGCCCTCGAGTTCGATCTGGTTGCCTTGCTGCTTGATCGAACGCAGATAAAGGCCTTCCGGCAGCTGGCGCGCGATTTCGTCGAGCAGGATCACGGCCTGGCTGCGGTCGTTCTGCAGCTTTTCGACGATCTCCTTGCGCTCGAGCACGTTGGAAATCTGCTGCTTGAGATCCTTGATCTCGACGATTTCCTTGTTGAGCTGGGCGATCGCCGTGTCGAGCCGGGCATTGCGGCCTTCCTGCGCAGAAATGCGGGCGCCGATGACGGTCTGGATCATGAAGGCGAGCAGGCCTGCCGCGACCACGGTGGCGGCCAGCATCAGATTGAACTGGCGCTGACGCTCCGCCCGCCGGATCTGGCGATGCGGCAATAGATTGATGCGTACCATCAGTCGAACCTCCGCAGCGCGAGCCCACAGGCAATCATCAGCGATGGCGCATCGGCCGCCAGTTGTTGCGGCTTGATTTTCGAGTCCAGCGTCATGTTCGTGAACGGGTTGGCGGTAACGGTATTCACGCGCGTGCGTTCCTGCACCAGCAGGTCCACGCCGGGGATGGCGGCGCAGCCCCCTGCCAGCATGAGGTGATCGACCCGGTTGTATTGCGTGGAACTGGTGAATAATTGCATGGCACGCGCCACCTCGAGTGCCAGCGACTGCATGAAAGGCTGCAGCACTTCGCTGCCGTAGCTTTCGGGCAGGCCGCCTCGGCGTTTGGCGATTTCCGCCTCTTCGGGCGAAAGACCGAAACGACGCTGGATTTCCTGCGTCAGTTGCGTGCCGCCGAACGCTTGCTCACGCGTGTAGACCGATTGGTTGTCGTGCAAGACGTTGATATGCATGGTCGTGGCGCCAATATCGACGATCATCACGGTTTGATTGCGGCCATTGTTGCTAAGCTGGGTGGAAGCCAGCGCATAGGCAGCTTCGGTAGCGTAAGTATCCATGTCCATGATGGCCACCTTGAGACCGGCGCCTTCGGCCGCAGCGACACGATCCTCGATCTTCTCCTTGCGCGCGGCGGCAATCAGCACTTCGACCTCATCCGCGGCAGCGGCAGGACCAAGCACCTGAAAATCGATGTTCACTTCGTCGAGGGAAAATGGAATGTACTGGTTGGCCTCGAGCTCGACCTGCAGCTCCATGTCCTCTTCGCGCAAGCCGGCCGCCATCAGTACCTTCTTGCTGATCACGGCAGCCGCGGGCAATGACAGGGCCAAGCGCTTTTCGCGCGACCCCAGCAGCTTCCAGGTCTGCTTGACGATTTCCACCACCTGATCCAGGCCGGTAATGTTACCGTCCACCACGGCATCGCGCGGCAATGGCGCGATGGCATAGGCTTCCAGCCTGTAGTTTCCCCTGCTCCCCTCAGCCAGTTCCACCATCTTTACCGAGGAAGAACTGATGTCCACTCCGATGAGTGGCGGTGTGCTGTTCTTGAAAAAGTCGAATTTCAAAAGAAATTCCCTTCTAATCTAGTTACTTACGCACAATTGTAATAATTTACGTCAAATGCTAGCAACAACTCCAGAGGGTGTAAAGCAAATTTAAGATTTTAATTTACACTCTGCTGCACTTATAATAAGGGTTCCCTGCATTCTATGTTGGCCTCGATAATGCTCCCCAAAAAATGGTGGCAATTACTGGTCCTGGCAGTTGTCGTGCTGGGCCTGGTAGGCACGGCGCTGGTCGCCCTGGCAGCCGCACTGATCTACCCCGAACTCCCCTCCCTGGACGCACTGACCGATTATCGTCCCAAAGTCCCGCTACGCATCTATTCCGACGACGGCTATCTGATCGGTGAATACGGCGAGGAACGGCGCGCGCTGGTCGAAATAGAAAACGTGCCCGATCTGCTCAAACATGCCATCCTGGCCGCTGAAGACGAACGCTTCTATAGTCACGGCGGGGTCGATACGCTGGGCATCCTGCGCGCGGCAATCGCCAATGTCAGTGCGGGCGGATTCAAGGAAGGCGCCAGCACCATCACCATGCAGGTGGCGCGCAACTTCTTCCTGTCGCGCGAAAAAACGGCGACGCGCAAGCTCAGCGAAGCCCTGCTTGCCATCAAGATCGAACATAGCCTGAGCAAGGACGACATTCTCGAGCTCTATATCAACCAGATCTACCTCGGACAACGTTCCTACGGCTTCGCCGCTGCTGCTCAAGTCTATTACGACAAGGCGCTCAAAGACTTGAGCCCGGCCGAAGCCGCCATGCTGGCCGGACTGCCCAAGGCGCCATCGCGCTACAACCCGTTCGCCAACGTCAAACGCGCCACCGCGCGCCAGCATTACGTGCTGCGTCGCATGCATGAGCTGCATTACCTTGACGACCAGCAATACGAGGCTGCGCTCAACGAACCGACCAAGCTGCGGCAGACGCGACGCGTACGCGACCTGGTCGCCGACTACGTTGCCGAGATGGCACGCCAGGCCTTGTACGAGCGCTATAAAGAGGATATCTACAGCAGCGGCTTCAAGGTCTATACCACCATACGCAAGAAAAACCAGGAAGCCGCCAATGAGGCAGTACTGGAAGGCGTGCTTGCCTATGATCGCCGTCACGGCTATCACGGTCCGGAAAAGTTCGTGCAGCCGCAGTCGGGCGACGAATGGATAGACGAGGCGCTGGATGACATGCCGGTATACAACGGCCTGACGCCCGCCATGGTCACGGAAGCAAGCCCGAAACTGGTCAAGGTGCAGACCAAGCATGGCCAGGTACTGGAGATCAGCGGCAAAGGCCTGGCGCTGGTGCAAAAGATGCTCAACGAGAAGAACGCGGAAAAGCGCAAGATCAAGCCCGGCGCCGTGGTACGCGTCGTCTATCTGGACAAGATCTGGCATATCGTGCAACTGCCGCAGGTGCAGGCGGCGCTGGTCGCGCTCGATTCAGATACCGGCGCCGTACGCGCACTGGTCGGCGGTTTTGATTTCTCGCGCAACAAGTTCAATCACGTCACGCAGGCCTGGCGGCAACCCGGCTCCAGTTTCAAGCCGTTCATTTATTCTGCCGCGCTGGAAAAAGGCTACACCCCGGCTACCATCATCGAGGATGCGCCGCTGACGCTGACGGCGGAAGAAACTGGCAGCGGCAAGCCCTGGGAACCGCACAATTACAGCAACAAATACGATGGCCCGATGCGCATGCGTACCGCGTTGACCTTGTCCAAGAACATGGTATCCATCCGTATCCTGCAAGCCATAGGCGTCGGGTATGCCCGCGATTACATCACACGCTTCGGTTTCGACCCCAAGGATCATCCGCCCTACCTGCCGATGGCGCTGGGTGCCGGCTCCGTCACCCCGTGGCAGATGGCGGGCGCCTATGCCGTATTTTCCAACGGCGGCTACAGGGTCAAGCCTTACCTGATCAGCAAGATCACCGACAGCCGCGGCAAGATTCTGCAGCAGGCCCAGGTTGTGGCGGCCGGCAAGGGTGCACCGCGCACCGTCGATCCGCGCAATACCTTCATCATGACATCAATGCTGCAGGACGTCGCCCGCATCGGAACGGCAGCGAGCGCCCGCCAGCTCGGGCGCTTTGACCTCGCCGGCAAGACCGGTACCACCAACAACCAGATCGATGCCTGGTTCGCCGGCTACAACCCGGGCCAGGTCGCCATCGCCTGGATGGGCTATGACCAGCCGCGCTCGCTCGGTGGCCGTGAAACCGGCGGTCGGGCCGCGCTACCGATGTGGATAGACTACATGTCGGTGGCCTTGAAGGGGGTGCCTGACGAGCCGTATCCGGTGCCGGACGGCATTACCTCGATCAAGGTGGATCCGGTGACAGGCGTGCGCGTGGGCCAAGACGAAAGCGGTATCTATGAATACTTCTACAACGAATTCCCGCCACCCGAGGCGGAGCCGATCTTCATGCCGTTCCCAGGGGAACCCGGCGGTGATTTCAATCCGCTAGCGCCGGGCCAGCCCGGCCTCGGCAGCCAGCCTGGCGTATTGCCGCCACCGGCCATCGCGCCTGCGCCGGCCGCGCCGGCCCGGACTGTGCCCAATGCACCGCAGCATCCGGGATCGCAGACGCCGGATAACAATAAATCGCGCAGTCCGCTGCTGCCCGACCAGCTCTATTAGGCAGGAATATGGCCAAGGACGCCGCCAATCGCCAGCAGCAGCATCTGCGGCAGATGATCGCGCAGCGCGCTGCCAGCATGATGGCCGAGGAGGGCATCAGCGATTACGCCTACGCCAAGAAGAAGGCCGGACGCCAGCTCGGCGTGCTGGACGTCAATTGCCTGCCGAGCAATGCCGAAGTGGAAGAAGAGATCAAGCTCTACAACGAGATCTATCACGGCGAGGAACAGCCCGAGAACCTGCGCCTGTTACGCGCCGGCGCACTTGAAATCATGCAATTGCTGGAAAGATTCAATCCGCATCTGACCGGGCCCGTGCTCGACGGCACCGCCGGACGCTACGCCGAAACGCACATCTTTCTGTTTGCGGACAGCCTCAAGGAAGTGGAGATTTTCCTGCTCAACCGGCAGCTGTCATATGAAACGAGCGAGAAATCCTATCGGGTCAACAACGACAAGCGCATGGCGGACAGGAAAGGGCACGAGCGCAAGAAAGTGCCGACGCTGACGCTTGAAGGGCCGCAGGGTCCGGTCAAACTCAGCGTTTTCGACGTCAATGACATGCGTACTGCCACCAAGCATGCCGGTAACGGCGGTAACGCGGCCAGGATCAACATTGCCGACCTGCAGGCCTTGCTGCTGGCTGAGGCGGCACCGCCCGCCTAAGGCAATATCGACACATTAGCCACGCAGCCAGCGTGCCGCATCCAGCGCACAATAAGTCAGAATTCCATCAGCGCCGGCGCGCTTGAAGCCAAGCAGCGCCTCCAGCACGCAAGCCTTTTCGTCGAGCCAGCCGTTTTGCGCGGCGGCCTTGAGCATGGCGTATTCACCGCTTACATGGTAGGCGTAGGTCGGCACGCCGAACTCCTGCTTGACGCGACGCACAATGTCCAGATACGGCATGCCGGGCTTGACCATGACCATGTCCGCACCCTCGGCCAGATCGAGCGCGACCTCGCGCAAGGC
>CBILOJ010000068.1:0-9205 GCA_966238525.1 uncultured Methylophilaceae bacterium
CGTTGCGACAGCAGTTGGCGATCGCGGCTCAAGCCCGCGTCGGGCGGCAATGCCGCCGGTATGTCGAGCGCGAACAGCCAATTGCGATTGTGCGGCTCCAGCGTCACGGTGTAACGCGTCAAAGGTCCGCGAGCGCTCAAGGGTTCGAGCGATCGGCCGCGACTGCCCGGCAACCAGCGCCGGCCATCGAAATACCACAGCACCGGTCCACGCCAGTAGAGCCGGTTGCCGGGCGGTGACGTGCCGGCGAATTGCACGCGGAACGCCACGGCCGAGGACAGGCTGAGTTCGCTGATTTCGCCGGGCGCCATGGAATCGGACAGACCGCTCATGCCGCGGTAGGCATCCTGCGGCACGCCCCACAAGGGACCCGGTATGCGCGGGAATAACAGGAACAGCGCCAGCATGACGGGGACGGCCTGCGCCAGCAGCTTGGCCGCGATCTTGGCCTGCAGGCGCCAGCCGAGTTCGCCGTCGGGGTGGCTGGCTCCCAGTAGCGCTGCCGTCAGCCCGGCTACCGGTAACAGCATGAGCAAGCCCATCGCAATCGACTGCTGGAACAGGAAGACGGTGATGACGAGGAAGAATCCGGAAAAGACCAGCAGTACGCAGTCGCGGTGGGTACGCGTCTCCATGAGCTTGAGGGCAAGCATGAGCGCCAGCAGCGCCACGCTGGCGTCACGCCCGAACATGCCGCGATAACTGGCGAGAATGCCGAGCGCCCCTGCCAGCGCCAGCGGTACCAGCAGCCACGGGCTCGGCATACGCCAGCCATGACGTGCGATCAAATAGCGCCAGACGCCGGCGCCTGCGATGAGCAGCGTCAGCCACAACGGAAAATGCGGCAGGTGCAGCGCCATCGCCAGGCCCAGCGGCATCAGCAGCCAGTGCAGCAAGTTGAGGCTGATCTCGCGTTGCACGGTCAGTCCATCAGGGCCAATGCCTGCAGGCAATGGCGATAGTGATGTTCGCCGGTATCCGGCGCCAAGGTTTGCGCGGGCAACCGCAGGCCATATCGAAGCCCGCGTGCATCGGCATCGATGACCCAGTGTGTGAGCTGGCTGATACGCTGCTCGGCGTCCGCGCCCGGTGTCGCGTCCCAGTCCAGCCACAAGATGTGCTGGGCGGCGCCGTGGTATTGCTTGACCAGCAGACCCTGTTCGCGCGACGACGCCTTCCAGTCCACGCGTTTCGGCGAATCGCCGAGCTGGTAGATGCGATGGCCGGCGAAGTCGTCGTCGCCCACGGCCGCATCGGGCATGTCGCCGATCCCTGCGCTTTGCGCTTGCGGCAATGGCAGGCCGTCTGGAGCCGGTTGCGGATAGACGAGGCAGCGGACGGCGGCGTCGAAGTCGGTGTGGGACCAGACATGGAACAGCAGCAGCGGGAATTCGGTGAAACAGGTGAGGCGCGGCGCCGACAGCCAGCCACGCCGTTGCGTCGGCACCGCCAACCGGAACGAGGCGACGGCATGTGCGGCGATATCGGTATAAGCCGGTGTGCCGTCTCTGAATTGTGCCTGCAGCGCATAACGCGGCCGTCCGCCATGTTCGCTTGCCGTGATTTCAAACCGGGCGTCTTCACCGGCGAAGACCGGCTCGGCCTTGGCAATTTCCAGCGTGATGCCGGCCAGGTTGCGCCAGGCATGCAGCATGGCGACCAACCCCAGGCCGGCAAGCAGGAAAGTCAGGGCGAAACCCAGGCTCAGCGTGTAATTGATGGCGCCGGCCAGCATGGCCAGCAGCATACAGGCGTAGAGCGCTCCATAGCGCGTCGGCAGGATATACAGCTGGCGCGTGCGCTGCAGCCAGGAAATGCGCAGCCGCAGTTTGGGCAGCGCCTGCTCAGGCATGGCTGTCGGCTTTCCGGCGCGAAACTTCAGGGGATGGCCACGGCATTGAGCAGATGGGCTGCTGCGTCCTGCGGGCCTTCCAGCCCGCCGGCCGTCCGCAAACGATGGCCGGCGACGCCGGGCAAAACCGCCTGCACGTCTTCAGGCAGGACGAAATCGCGGCCTTGCATCAACGCCCAGGCCTGGGCGCAATTCTTGAGCGCAAGGCCGGCGCGCGGCGACAGGCCTGCCGTGTAACGGCCTGAAGTGCGCGTGTAGGCCAGCAGCGCCTGCAGATAGTCGAGCAGGGCATCGGACACGCGTATCTGCCCCACGGCCTGCTGCAATTGCAGCAATTCGGCAGCATGCGTGCTCGGTTCGATCTCCGGTACATGGCTGCGGCCGCCGTGGCCCTTGAGCAGTTCGCGTTCCGACGCGCTATCGGGATAGTCGAGCGCGATTCGCATGAGAAAGCGGTCAAGCTGCGATTCCGGGAGCGGGTAGGTACCGATGTGGTGTGTCGGGTTCTGCGTGGCGATGACGAAGAAAGGCTGCGGCAATTTGCGCGTCTCGCCTTCGAGCGTGACCTGGCTTTCTTCCATCACTTCCAGCAATGCGCTTTGCGTTTTCGGCGTGGCCCGGTTGATTTCATCGGCGAGCAGCACGTTGGTGAACACCGGTCCCGGATGAAACTTGAACGCCGCGCTGTTGCGGTCAAAGACCGAGATACCGAGGATGTCGGCCGGCAGCAGGTCGCTGGTGAACTGCACGCGATTGAATTCCAGTCCCAGCACCTGCGCCAGCGTATGCGACAGTGTGGTTTTGCCCATGCCAGGCAAGTCCTCGATCAGCAGGTGGCCGCGGGCGAGGATGCAGGCCAGGGCCAGCCGGATCTGCGGCTCCTTGCCGAGTATGATGCGGCCGGTGGCGTTGATGATGTTCTGCGTGATGTCGTGCATGTCAGTCCTGGTTGATCAGATGGCGTGCTGCCCGGGTTAGCTCTGAGGCGGTGAGGCCGATGGGGCCGATACCTTGTTGTACCAGCCAGTCGGCGGCGGCGCCGTGCAGATGCACACCGACGGTCGTGGCCGTTGCCGCGTCCATGCCTTGTGCCAGCAGGCTGGCGATGATGCCGCTCAACACGTCGCCGGTGCCGGCGCTGGCCAGTCCGGGATTGCCGCTGGTGTTGATCCACCAACGGCCGTCCGGCGCGGCACAGACCGTACCGGCGCCCTTGAGTGCGCAGACGGCGCGGAATTGTTGCGCGAGCCGCTGCGCGCTGGCGATGCGCTCCTGTTGTATGTCGCCAACGCTGCAGCCGAGCAGCCGCGCCGCTTCGAGCGGATGCGGCGTGATTACGGTCGGCGCGCGGCGTTCGGCCAGGGCCGATTGCAAGCCGTCCTGCGCCGCCAGCAGGTTGAGGGCGTCGGCGTCGAGCAGCAACGGGATGTCGCGTGCCAGCCAGTGCCGCACGACTTCGATTGCAGCCGGCGACAGGCCGAGGCCGGGGCCGACGGCCGCGCAATCGATACGTTCGAGCGCGGCTACCTCATCCGCACTGCGCAGCATGAGTTCGGGTTGCTGCGGATCGACCGCGAGCGGCGTGCCGACAAAGCCGCCATAAACGCGGCCGCTGCCGCAGAGCATGGCGGCGCGGGCGGCAAGCAGCACTGCGCCGCTCATGCCGGTATCGCCGCCGAGCACGGCGACATTGCCGAACATGCCCTTGTGCGAATTGCGCTGGCGCCGTGGCAAGGCGGCGAGCGTTCGCTCCTGTAGCAGCCGGCCTGCCGGTGTGCCGCTTTCGCTATGGTCTATGCCAAGATCGTTGCAGTGGATGATGCCGGCATGGTCGGGGCCGTCGAGCGTATACAGCCCCGGCTTGCGGCCGAGGAAGGTCAGCGTGTGCGTGGCGCGCACCGCGCAGCCGAGGACGCGTCCGCTGTCGGCGTGCAGGCCGCTCGGGATGTCGACGGCGAGCACAGGGCAAGTCAGGGTGTTAACGTGCCGTACGAGCGCAGCATAGCTGTCCTGCAAGGGGCGCTGCAGGCCGATGCCGAACAGGCCGTCGATAACGAGGCTGAAGCGCGTCTGCGGCGGAATGGCGTCCTGCACGCTGCCGCCGGCAGCCAGCCACTCGGCATAGGCCGCTGCGGCATCGGCGGGAAATCGGTGCGGATCGCCCGCCAGCACCAAGATAACTCGGTGCCAGCGTGACTTGAGGTGGCGAGCGGCGACCAGCGCATCGCCGCCGTTATTGCCGGGGCCTGCTATCACCAGTACCGGCTCGGCACTGTCTCCCATCAATGTCTGCGCAAGATCGGCCAGAGCCAGGCCGGCTTGCTGCATGAGACCGGCGGCCGCATGCCGCTGTTCGAGCGCACGCAGCTGCTGACTGAGGAAGAGCGGTTCGCCGGTATCGGTCATGCGCTAATCCCGCAGCTTGGATATGGACCCAGGCGCCGTTTCATTCTTGTCGATCTTACGCGGCGACCAGCGCACCAGGACGTAGAGAATACCCAGCATGAGCGCGGCGACCACCCAGATGGCGACATCGGACGGCACCGGCATAGAATCTTCCACCGGCATGACGATGAGTTTGCGCAGTACGACGATCATGGCAACTTCGACGAAAGCCTCGACCTCGAGCTCGCTGCCAAGCAGATAGCGGATTTCAGCCGTGATCAGCGCTGAAATCGACCATAGCAGCATCAGTGTGCCGAGCGCGCGCAGAAAACCGTGCACGAGGTTGTGGGCCGAAGCGGCCTGCACTACATCCTGGTAGAACAGCCAGGTGAACATGAGGACGGCGATGGCCAGCGCCAGCCCGATGACGAGGTGAGCCAGGCCGTTGAGCCAGGTCATGGCACGCACGGCGAAACGGTTCAGCGCGTGCAACTCTTGCGGAATGTCGACCTTGAGCATTGCTTCTTTTCTTTCTTGGGTGATAACGATGAGCGCCGAGACTTGCCGTGCCGGCGAATAATTCTGGCATTACAGCAGCAGTTCATCCAGCGTTAGTTGCTCGAGCTGCTGCAGCAGCCAGCGCTGGGCCTTGCCGCCATCGCTGCACCAGGCGATATAGCTCAAAACCTCCGGCTTGGTCTCGGCCACCTGCTTGATGACAAGTTCGCCGCGGGCGGCATGGCGTTCGGCCAGGTGCTGCGGCAGATAGCCGACGCCGAGGCCGCGCAGCTGCGCCAGCAGTTTCGCCCGCATGTCGGCTACGGTCAGCACGTCCTGGCCGGTGAGAATGCCGGAAGTGCGCGGCGGCAGGTTGCGCGAAGTGTCGGCGGCGGAAATCGACCGGTAGAGCATGATGTCGGTATTTTTCAGCGGCTCCGGCAGGGCTGCCAGCGGATGGTGCGGCGCCACGGCGAACACGAAGCGTACCGTGCCGAGCGGACGGACGCTGTAGCCGCCGCCCGGTGGACCTTCGCCCGGCGCGCCGATGGAGATGGCGGCACGGCGGCTGATCAGCGCATCCCAGCTGCCGCCGTAGACTTCGCGCAGGATGCGGATGTGCGTGCCGAACCCTTGGGCGTAGAAATCTTCAAGGATGGGGTAGAGCGGCTGGATGTCGAACAGGTCGCTGACGGCGATGCCGAGCTCGGTCTCGACGCCGGTGGCCACACGCTTGACGCGGGCCTCCAGCTCGCCGGCCGCCTGCAGCAGGTTGCGGCCTTCGCGCAGCAGCTCGCTGCCGGCTTCAGTCAAGGTCGCCCGATGGCCGCTACGGTCGAACAAGGCGACGCCCAGGTCTTCTTCCAGCTTGCGGATGGTGTAGGTGATGGCGGACGGCACGCGATAGAGCGCATCGGCTGCAGCGGCGAAGCTGCCCTTGCGGGCGATGGCATCGATCACTTCAAGTGCATCGAGCGAGAGTTTGGTGTTCATTTATTTTGAATGAGATGTGCAGATTAATTCGCTATTTTTGGCTGACGATCAGGCATAACATCGCTTCATCGTATTCAAACCGATTGAATGTTGCAAATTATCAGGGTTATTGAAAGGAGCGCATCCATGATCACGCTGAGAAAATCCGAAGAACGCGGCCACGCCAACCACGGCTGGCTCGATAGCTACCATTCGTTCTCGTTCGCCCGTTATTACGATCCCGCGCACATGGGGTATTCGGTGCTGCGCGTCATCAACGAGGATGTCATCGCGCCGGCCCAGGGTTTCGGCATGCACCCGCACCAGGATATGGAAATCGTCACCTATATGCTCAAGGGCAAGCTGAGCCATCGCGACAGCCTGGGCAACGGCTCGTCGATCGCGGCCGGCGACGTGCAGCGCATGACGGCCGGTACCGGCATCGTGCATAGCGAATTCAATGGCTCCGAAAGCGAGGCTGCCCACCTGCTGCAGATCTGGTTGCTGCCTGAGCGCAACGAACTGGCGCCGGGCTATGAGGAGAAGCATTTCGACGCGGCCGAGAAACAGGATCGCTGGCGCCTGATTGCATCCCGCGGCGGGCGCGATGGTTCCTTGCATATCAATCAGGATGTAGCGCTGTATGCCGCCATCATCAGTCCCGGCAAGCCGCTGTCGTATGAAGCCGAGGACGAACGCAGCCTTTACCTGCAGGTGGCGCGCGGCAGTGTACGTCTCGACGGCCAGCTGCTCGAAGCCGGCGATGCCGCCAAAATCGACGCATTGCAGCGCATCAGCCTGGAAGCGCTGGAAGAAGCCGAAGTGCTGCTGTTCGACCTGCCGTCGGCCAGCGCCACTGACATCACCCATTAATAACATCAATAAGGAGAACGGCATGACCCAGGTCGTCATCGTTTACCACAGCGGCTACGGCCATACTGCAGAGCAGGCCAGGGCGGTGATGCGCGGCGCACAGAAAGTGGCGGGGGCCGAGGTGACGCTGCTCACTGCCGACGAAGCGCAGCAGCAGTGGGATCTGCTCAAGGCGGCCGATGCCATCATCTTCGGCTGTCCGACCTACATGGGCTCGGCCTCGGCGCCGTTCAAAGCCTTCATGGACGCATCGTCCAAGGTGTGGTTCACGCGCGACTGGAAAGACAAGATTGCGGCCGGCTTCACCAATTCCGGCAGCCAGAGCGGCGACAAGCTCTCCACGCTGACGCAGCTCGTGGTGTTCGCCATGCAGCATGGCATGCTGTGGGTCGGTCTCGACCTGCTGCCCGGGAACAACAACAGCCAGGGTTCGGTCAACGATCTCAATCGCCTCGGCGGCTTCCTCGGCGCCATGGCCCAGTCCAACGTCGACGAAGGCCCGGAAGCAGGACCCATCGCCAGCGATCTGCTCACCGCCGAATATCTGGGCGAAAGAGTGGCGCGGAAAGCGACGCTGTTGAAATCCGCTTGATTTACCCTCATAAGGAATAAACCGAAAATGAAAAAAATTATCCTGTTGACCGCTTCGATGCTGATCTGGAGCGTGGCCTGGGCCGAACCCGACACCTATCGCATCGACGCTTCGCATAGCTTCGCCAACTGGTCCATCCGTCATGTCGCGTCGAAAACCTCGGGTACCTTCAATGACATCAGCGGCCAAATCCTGATCGACCGCGAGCACCTGGAGAATTCCAGCGTCGAGGCCAGGATCAATGTGCTCAGCGTCAACAGCGGCCACGCCAAGCGTGACGACCACATCAAGAAAGAGGAATACCTCGACGCCCACCGCTTCGGCGACATGACCTTCGTCAGCAGCAAGGTCGAGGCGAAGGGTGCCGATCATGGCATCCTGACCGGTACGCTGACCCTGCATGGCGTCGCCAAGCAGATATCCTTTCCGTTCAAGGTATTGGGCTTCGGCGCCGATCCCTGGGGCGGTTACCGAATGGGCATAGAGGCCCATACCAGCCTCAAGGCTTCCGATTACGGTTTTACCTGGCCACTCAAGGCCAATGCGCCGGTCGGCGATGAAATCGAAATCACGCTGTTGATCGAGGGCGTGCTGAACAATCCGCCGCCCAAGGCCTTGCAGCCCTGAACGCCATTCGCTCTCAACTTATCAAGAAGGAAGACGCATGACCATCGATTTATTCACGCCGCTCAAGCTCGGCCGCATCGCATTGAAAAACCGCATCGTCATGGCACCGCTGACGCGCAATCGCGCCGGTGCCGGCAACGTGCCGCAGGACATCAATGTCGAATACTATGCGCAGCGCGCGTCCGCCGGCCTCATCGTCACTGAGGCAACGCCAATCTCGGAAATGGGCCATGGCTATCCGGCGACGCCGGGTATCCACAGTGCGGCCCAGGTCGAAGGCTGGAAGAAGGTGGTCGATGCCGTGCATGCCAAAGGCGGCAGGATCGTGCTGCAACTATGGCATGTCGGCCGCATTTCGCATCCTTCGCTGCTGCCCGGCAACGCGCTGCCGGTGGCGCCGTCCGCCCTCAAGCCGGCCGGCCAGGCCTTTACCTACGAAGGCCTGCAGGATTTCGTCACGCCGCGCGCGCTGGAAATCGATGAATTGCCCGGTATCGTGCGCGACTACGCGCAGGCGACACGCAATGCGCTGGAGGCCGGTTTCGACGGCGTCGAAATCCACGCCGCCAACGGCTATCTGCTCGACCAGTTCCTGCGCGACGGCACCAACAAGCGCACGGACGCCTACGGCGGCAGTCTCGACAACCGCGTGCGGTTGCTGCTGGAAGTGACGCAGGCCGTGGTCGAGGTCGCCGGCGCCGACCGCGTGGGCGTGCGCATCTCGCCGCTCAACCCGTTCAACGACATTGCCGATGCCGACCCGCAGGCATTGTTCAACCATGTCGCGCGTGCATTGAACCCGTTCGGCCTGGCCTATCTGCATGTGGTCGAAGGCGGCAGCCATGGCCTGCCGACGCCGCCGTTCGATTTCGTCGAGCTGCGCAAACTGTTCAATGGCGCTTACATGGCCAACCTCAGCTATGACAAGGCGCGCGCCAATGCTGCGCTGGCCGAAGGCAAGGCCGATTGCGTGGCTTTCGGCGTGCCGTTCATTGCCAATCCCGATTTGGTGGAACGCTATGCCAAGGATGCGCCGCTCAACACGCCGGATCAGAGCCTGTTCTACGGCGGCGGCGAGCAAGGCTATATAGACTACCCAACCTTGCAGCAATCTGCCTGAACAGGAACCAGCATGGATAAACCCGCGATTACCCAAGTCCCCATCGACGCTACGCTGGCCCGCCGCTGGAGCGGCCGCGCCTACGATGCCAGCCAACCGGTCACATCAGCGCAGGTCATCGCGCTGCTTGAAGCGGCGCGCTGGGCGCCGTCCTGCTTCGGCGACCAGCCGTGGCGTTTTGTCGTCTGCGATCGCAGCAGCGACGCCGAGGCCTGGCAGCGTGCCTACGATTGCCTGTCGCCGGGCAACCAGGCCTGGGTCAAGAATGCGCCGCTGCTGCTGCTGG
>CBILOJ010000069.1:0-9198 GCA_966238525.1 uncultured Methylophilaceae bacterium
CAGAACACGGCAAGCTCACCGGCACCGGGCACATAAGGTACGCCCAGGTATTTGGAGAAATACAGGTGACCGGCCACATAGGCGAAAATCGCCAGCGCGCTGCCGACCATAACGGTGGGCAGGATGGCGAGACCGTCGAGGCCATCGGTCAGGTTCACCGCATTGCTGGTACCGACGATGACGAAATAGCTCAGCACGATGAAGCTGGCCGCGCCTAGCGGCAGCACCAGATGCTTGAAGAACGGCACGATGAGTTCGGTTTCGGCCGGCGTGGTGGCGGTGAAGAACAGATAGCAGGCGACGCCGGCGCCGATCAGTGATTGCCAGAAATACTTGGCGCGCGCCGATAGCCCCTTGGGATTGCGGTGGACCACCTTGCGCCAGTCGTCGATCCAACCGACGACGCCGAAGCCCAGTGTCGTCACCAGCACCACCCAGACGAAGCGGTTATGCAGGTCGGCCCACAACAAGGTGGAAATCGCGATCGCCACCAGAATCAACGCACCGCCCATGGTCGGCGTGCCGGCCTTGATCAGATGCGTCTGCGGTCCATCATCGCGCACCGACTGGCCGACTTTGTATTGCGTCAGCTTGCGGATCAATGCCGGACCGACGAGAAACGAGATCGTCAGCGCCGTCAGTGTCGCCAGCACGGCGCGCAGCGTAATGTAGTTGAATACGTTGAAAGCGCGTATATCGCTTGCCAGCCAGTTCGCCAGTTGCAACAGCATCAGCGTTCTCCCCTTTTGTTGTCAGCGGCAACCTGTTGCCGCTCGTCTTCCGCAATCGCCTCGACCGCACGCTCCATGCGCATGAAACGCGAACCTTTCACCAGCACCGCGCAGTTCCGGTCCATTTCCGGCAGCAATGCCGAGGTCAGCGCTTCCATTTCAGTAAAATGCCGGGCGTCGGCGCCGAATGCCCGTACCGCGTTCAGACTCAGCTCGCCGAGTGCGAACAGTGCCGCAACGCCGGCTTCCCGGGCGTAGGCGCCGATTTCGGCATGCATGCTGGCGGCATCGTCGCCGAGCTCGCCCATGTCTCCCAGCACCAGCAATTTTTTCTCCGGCCGGGCCGCGAGTATGTCGATAGCGGCTTTCATCGAAGCCGGATTGGCGTTGTAGGTATCGTCGATCACGAGTGCGCCGCGCCGTCCGCGCTTGTATTGCAGGCGTCCCTTGACGCCGCTGAATTCGGACAGGCCCTGGCCTATGCGGTCGAGCGGCACGCCCATGGCGAGTGCCGCCGTCGTTGCCGCCAGCGCATTACGCACGTTGTGCAGGCCTGGCACGCCTAGCCGCAGCTCGACATCGCCCTGCGGCGTCTTGATGCGCACCTGGCTGCAAGCCGCTTCGAGGCGATAGTCGGCGCTTACGTCGGCCACGTGCTCGAGACCGAATTTGAGCACGGTGCGCGGTGCCGCCAGCATGTTCCACAACGGCGCAAATACGTCGTCGGCATTGATGACGGCGACACCGTCATCGGCCAGGCCTTCGTAGATTTCGCCCTTGGCCTGTGCGATTGCTTCCACCGAACCCAGACCGCCCAGATGGGCCGAGGTGGCATTGTTGACCAGTGCCACGGTGGGGCGGCAGATACGTGTGAGATAACTAATTTCGCCGGCATGGTTCATGCCCATCTCGGCCACGGCGTAGCGATGTTCGGCGCGCAGCTTGAGCAAGGTCAGCGGCATGCCGATATCGTTATTGAGGTTGCCCCGCGTCGCCAGCACGGCTGCTTCGTCGCCTGTCGCGGCGCGCAGGATATTGGCCAGCATTTCCTTGACCGTGGTCTTGCCGTTGCTGCCGGTGATTGCGGCCAGCGGCAGGTCGAATTTCCGGCGCCAGTAGCCTGCGAGCTGCCCCAACGCCAATCGCGTATCGGCCACCAACAACCCGGCCTCGATCCCGTCGGCTGCGCGCTCCACCATGACGGCGGCCGCTCCCTGCTGCAGGCATTGCTCGATATAGTCGTGGCCATCGAAGCGCTCGCCACGCAGCGCAACGAACAGCTGGCCCGGCACGATGGCCCGGCTGTCGGTGCCGACGCTGGAGAATACGAGGTCGCGGCCGATGACGCGGCCATGCGCGGCCAATGCGGCTTCCGACAAACGCATCATGATGCGGCTCCATAGGATTGCAGCGCAGCCTCGGCCACATTGCGATCGTTGAACGCATGACGGACGCCGCCGATCTCCTGGTAGGCTTCGTGGCCCTTGCCAGCGACCAGCACGATATCGCCGGGCTGCGCCTGTGCCACCGCTTCGGCAATGGCCAGCGCGCGGTCGGGCTGCACACGATGGTTTCCGTGCATGCCATGCTCGATCTCGGCGATGATGCGCGCTGGATCTTCATCGCGCGGATTGTCCGAAGTGACGATGACGCTGTCGGCCAGCCGAGCAGCAACTCCACCCATGAGCGGACGCTTGCCGGCATCGCGGTTGCCGCCACAGCCGAACACGCAGACCAGTCGCGTATGCCGGGCTGCATCTGTCTGTTCGCGCAACGTGACCAGCACCTTTTCCAGCGCATCCGGCGTGTGGGCATAATCAATCACGACCAGCGGTTTAGCGCCGCCGCCAAGCTGCTGCATGCGGCCGGGTACGGGTCCGATAGCGCGCAATGCAGCAACGGCTGCCGCCAGCGTCGTATCCGACGCCAGCAATGCGCCCAGCACGGCGAGCAGATTGTAGGCATTGAAACGTCCGATCAGTCCTGCTTGCAAATGCGCGTCGCCGTATGGCGTGCGTACTTGCATGGCCAGGCCCTGGTCGCTGAAACGCAACATGCTGCCGTAGATATCGGCATCCGCTGCTTCCAGGCTGTAGGTCAGTACACGCTTGCCTTCCCCGGCCAATATATGCGCGAATTCGCGGCCATATTCATCGTCGATATTGAGCACCGCGCAACTCAGGCCCGGCCATTGCAACAGCTGCTGCTTGGCGGCGGCATAATGTGCCATATCGCCGTGATAATCGAGGTGGTCGCGCGACAGATTGGTGAACACGGCGACATCAAACTGCACCCCATTGACACGGCCCTGATCCAGGCCGTGCGACGACACTTCCATCGCTACCGCCTGCGCGCCCTGGCGCAGGTAATCGGTCAGCATGCCATGCAGCAGGATAGCGTCCGGCGTAGTGTTGGCCGTGGGCGACAATACTTCGTTAGCAGCATCGGCAAAGCCGTTGCCCAGGGTACCGATGATGGCAGTCTTGCGATTTAGCGCTGTCAGCGCCTGCGCCAGCCAATGACTGCATGAGGTTTTGCCGTTGGTGCCGGTCACGCCTATCATCCACAGCGCACGCGACGGATGCTGATAAAAGGCATCGGCAATGGCGCCGGCTTGCGCGCGCAGGTTGTCCACACCGAGATTGGGCAGCGACCACTCGCCATTCCACGAATAGCCGGCACGTTCCCACAGCACCGCTGCCGCACCCTGGTTTATAGCCTGTGGAATATAAGCACGGCCATCGGCGTGCTCGCCCGGATAAGCCAGAAACAGGCTGCCCGCCTGTACCTTGCGACTGTCTGCAGTCAGGCTGGCAGGATTTACGCCACGTTGCGCCAATTGGGCCAGAAGCTGCGTCATGCAACCTCCTTCACTTCAGGCACGTTTTCGGGCGGGATCACGATATTGTCGTTCGGCGCATCCTGCGGGATCGCCAGCAGCCGCAGCGCGCCGGCCATGACGGCGCTGAACACCGGCGCCGCCACGGTGCCGCCGTAATACTGGCCGTCGCCGGGCTCGTCTATCATCACCGCCATGATCAGGCGCGGATTCGACGCTGGCGCCATGCCGACGAACGACGCAATGTACTTGTCGGCCTGATAGCCGCCCGGCCCGGGCTTATGGGCAGTCCCGGTCTTGCCGGCGACGCGGTAGCCGACGATTTGTGCACGCGGAGCCGTGCCGCCCGGATGCACTACCGTTTCCAGCATGTCCTTCATCTCGTGTGCAGTCTTGGCCGAAAACACCTGTTGGCCGACGGCGAGTTCTTTCTGCTTGAACAGCGTGACCGGCCGCAATTCACCGTCGTTGGCGAACACGGTGTAGGCGCGCGCCAGTTGCAGCAGCGTCAGGCTGATGCCGTGTCCATAAGACATGGTGGCCTGCTCGATCGGCCGCCAGGTCTTGTAGTTGCGCAGCCTGCCCGATGCCTCGCCCGGAAAACCAATACCGGTGGGGCGGCCAAAACCCATCTGGTTGAGGGCGCTCCACATGTATTGCGGCTGCATGGTCAAGGCGATCTTGGCGGCGCCGACATTGGATGATTTCTGGATGACCTCGGACACGGTAATGAGGCCGCCCTCGTGCGCGTCGTGCACTGTGGCGCTGCCCACCTTGAAGTAGCCAGGCGCCGTTTGCACCAGTGTATCGGGCTTGAACGTGCCGAGCTCCAGCGCCGCGGCGATGGTGAACGGCTTTAGCGTTGAGCCGGGCTCGAACATGTCGGTGATGGCACGATTACGCGATTTGCCGCGCAGGTTGACCGGATTGTTCGGGTTGTAGGTCGGCAGGTTGACCATGGCCAGCACTTCACCGGTCTTGGCGTCGAGTACCACGGCGGAGCCGGCCTTGGCCTTGTGCGTCTCGACGGCATGCGCGAGCTCGCGGTAGGCCAGATACTGGATCTTGCGGTCTATCGACAGCACCAGGTCGTGGCCGTCCTGCGGCACCTTGACTGCCTCGAGGTCTTCCACGATATGGCCTTGCCGGTCCTTGATCACGCGGCGACTGCCGGCCTTGCCCGACAGCCATTTCTGGAACGCCAGTTCCACGCCTTCCTGGCCGTTGTCGTCTATGCTGGTAAAGCCGACCACGTGGGCGGCAACTTCGCCGGCGGGATAGTAACGCCGATATTCGCGCTGCATGAATACGCCGGGGATACCGAGGCTCATGACGCGCGAAGCAAGTTCAGGCGGGATGCGGCGCTTGATGTAGACGAATTCGCGCTGGCTGTTAGCCAGCTTCTTGTTGATGCTGGCAGGCTTGAGATCGAGCAGCGCAGCGAGCTTGCCGATCTGCTGCGCACTGGCCTGGACGTCAGGCGGGCTGGCCCAGATCGACTCGACCGGTGTGCTGATTGCCAGCGGTTCGCCGTTGCGGTCGGTAATCATGCCGCGATGCGCCGACAGGGTCAGCGTGCGGCTGTAGCGCGCATCGCCCTTTTCCTGCAGGAAATTCTTGTGCATGGCCTGCAGATAGACGCTACGGCCGAGCAGCGTGGCGAAACCCAGCAGTACCGCAATCAGCAGTACGCGGCGGCGCCAGATCGGCAGCTTGATGCTGACAGCGCTGCGGGCGCGGTTCATGGCGTGGCTCCCGACGGTGTCACCACCTGGATGCGCTTGTCGTCCGGCACTTGCATGTCGAGACGCTTCTCCGCGATGTCTTCGATGCGCGAATGCATGGCCCAGGTACTCTGCTCAAGCTGCAACTGACCCCACTCCACTTCGTACTGGTTGGCGGCATCCTGCTGTTGCTGCAGCTCGAAATAAAGCTTGCGCGACTTGTGCTGCGCCGTGATGGTGGCAAGTGCAGTCGTGATCAGCACGGCAAATAGGATAAGGTTGAGCCTGGTCATGGCGTTCAGGCCACAGCCGTTCGTTGGGCGACGCGCAGCACGGCGCTGCGCGAGCGCGGGTTACGCGCGACTTCGTCCGCGCTGGGCCGAATGGCGTGACCGACGGCGACCAGCCGCGGCTGCGGCAAGTCCCTGGCGCGCACGGGGAAATTGGCCGGCAAGTCGTCCCTGTCCTCTTCGCTGCGAATGAAGCGCTTGACGATGCGATCTTCGAGCGAATGGAAGCTGATAACGGCAAGCCTGCCGCCCGGTGCCAGCAGTGCCAGGCATTGCGGCAACACTAGCGACAGCTCTTCAAGCTCCTGATTGAGGAAAATCCGTAAAGCTTGAAAGGTGCGCGTCGCCGGGTCCTGGCCAGGCTCGACCTTAGGGACCGCCCCTGCCACGATCTTGGCAAGCTGGCCGGTAGTGGCGATGGGCTGCCCGTTTGCGCGCTGCGCAACAATCGCCCTTGCAATCTGTTTAGCAAACCGTTCTTCACCATAATCCTTGATTACCCCCTTTAGTTGCTGCTCGGTTGCCAGCGCCAGAAACTCGGCCGCGGTCTGGCCACGGCTTTGGTCCATGCGCATATCGAGCGGACCGTCGAACCTGAAACTGAAACCGCGCTCGCCCTCATCGATCTGCGGCGAGGAAATGCCGAGGTCGAGCAGGACGCCATGCACGTACTCGACGCCGGCTTCGCTCAGGACTTGCTTCAATTCGGAAAAATGACTGTGGACGATGCGGAAACGCTCGTCGGCAATGCCGGCTGCCGCATTCACTGCCGCTTGGTCGCGATCAAGCGCGATCAAACGGCCACGCGGCCCCAGCCGTTGCAGGATGAGACGGCTATGGCCGCCGCGACCAAATGTGGCATCGACATAGCAACCATCAGCCTGGATGTCGAGCGCTGCCACCGCTTCATCCAGTAAGACTGTTACATGCGAACTTGACGGAGACGGGCTGGCGGCGGGAGAGCGGCTGTAGCCGGGGCTCACAGCGAGAATCCCTCCAGCTCGGCCGGCAACATCATGTCGCCGCCGCTCATGGCATGTTCCAGCTGCGCACGCCAGGCCTCCATGCTCCACAACTCGAAATGGCTGCCTTGCCCTACCAGCATGGCCTGCTTCTCAAGACTGGAAAATTCGCGCAGTACCGACGAAACCAGCAGACGGCCCGCGCTATCGAGCTCGATGTCCTCGGCGAAACCGACGAGCAGGCGCTGCAAGGCACTCGATTGCTTGTCGAAGCTGGATAACGCCATCATTTTGGCCTGAATGGGTTCCCATGCCGGTTGCGGGTAGAGCAACAGGCAGCGATGCGGATGCGCAGTGAGCACCAGATGGCCAGCCCCCTGATTCTGCAGGGCGTCCCTGTGCTTGGCCGGTATCGCCAACCGGCCTTTCGCATCCAGATTCAGTGATGTCGCACCGCGAAACATGAGTCCCCTTTAATCAACGAGGCGGAAAGGAGAACTGTCGGCCGCCCTTAGCCTCAGTCAACAATTCTCCACAAAAACCCACTTTTCTCCACCTCTGCCCACTATAGATAAAAAAAATGGGCGTTGCAAGCCCTTTTTGATGAGTTTTTCCTTTATGGGACAAGGACTTAGCGCATTTTTTTATCGTAAAAATTTATCCTTAATAAATAACGAGATAGGGGATTTAATGAAAGTGGTTTGTTAGATGTAAGCCGAAGCTCATCAGAGTGAAACTGAAAGCAAGGGAAGCCGGCCGATAAGCCGGGTTCTGTCGTGCCTGACGGCACGTGACAGTCATTCATCTAGGCGCCTGGTTGCCCAGGCACTCGAGCAGCCTACCCGGCAGCGACGCGAGCCACGTCATTGCTGCCCTATTTGGCCTTGCTCCGGATGGAGGTTACCGCGTTTCACCCGCCCCGGCCCGAAGGCACGGCGCGACTCGTCTCTGTGGCCCTATTCCTCGCCTTGGGGTTTATCGCTAAACCTTGCTGCGTACGGCCGTTAGCCGTCATCCTGCTCTGCGGAGCCCGGACTTTCCTCCCCCCGCATGCGCGGGCGGCGACTGTCCAGCCGACTTCCAGCGCCATTTTACCATGCGGCCAACAGCAGCCCGGGAAAAACTAGCCTGGCAGCAAGCGCCAATGCACCTGGCCACCGGCCCGTAAGGGCACAACCACGTCGTCCGCCAGCGGCAAGGCGTCGGGTACGGTCCACGATTGCTTTTCCAGCGTGATGCTGTCCGCATTGCGCGGCAAACCATAGAAATCGGCGCCATGGAAACTGGCAAAGGCTTCCAGCCGCTCAAGCGCACCTGCCGCCTCGAATGCTTCGGCATACAGCTCGATGGCGGCATGCGCCGTATACATGCCGGCGCAGCCGCAGGCCGATTCCTTGGCCGACTTGGCGTGCGGCGCGCTGTCTGTACCGAGAAAGAATTTGGGGTTACCGGAAACTGCGGCTGACAATAGCGCCTGCCGGTGCTCTTCGCGCTTGAGCACAGGCAGACAATAATGATGTGGGCGCATGCCGCCGGCAAATAGCGCGTTGCGATTCATGAGCAAATGATGGACGGTAATGGTCGCGCCCACATTGACCGAAGCCTCGGCGACGAATTGTACCGCGTCGCGCGTCGTGATGTGCTCGAATACGACGCGCAAGCCCGGAAAGCGCGCGATCAGCGGCGCCATGTGGCGATCGATGAAGACCTTCTCGCGATCGAAAACATCGACGTCGGCATCGGTTACCTCGGCGTGGACGAGCAATGGCAGGCCGTGTCGTTCCATGGCCTCCAAAGTCGGATAGCACTTGGCGATGTCAGTCACGCCGGAGTCGGAATTGGTAGTGGCGCCAGCAGGATAAAGCTTGACGCCGTGGACAAAGCCGCTCGCCTTGGCTCGGGCGATTTCCTCGGCCAAGGTATTGTCCGTCAGGTACAGCGTCATCAGCGGCTCGAATCGCGCATCCGAAGGCAAGGCCTGCAGTATGCGCTCGCGATAGGCCGCGGCCAGCGCCGTCGTGGTGACCGGCGGCCGCAGGTTGGGCATGATGATGGCACGCGCAAAGCGGCGTGCCGTGTCAGGCAGCACGTTGGGCAGGACGTCGCCATCGCGCAAATGCAAATGCCAGTCGTCGGGGCGGGTAATGGTCAGTCTAGTCATGGGTTCCGGTCTGTAATTCAAGCGCCAATTGGTAAAGCGCGTTTTTCTTCTCGCGCGTGATTTCCGTGGCAAGCTTCACCGCCTGCTTGAGCGGCAGCTCGGCGAGCAGCAATTCTAATATACGCAGCGACTCCTCACCGAGCGTCTGATCGCTTGTGATCGGCGCCGGCTCCACCAGCAACACGAATTCGCCGCGCTGGTGGTTGGCATCCTCCTGCAGCCAGGTTGCAGCCTCGGCCAGCGAGCAACGGTAAAAGGTCTCAAAAGTCTTGGTCAGCTCGCGCGCGAGGGTGAGGCGGCGCTCGCCGCCGAGCACCTCTGCCATATCCTTGATGCTGGCGATGATGCGGTGCGGCGCTTCATAGAATGCCAGCGTTACCGTCTGCGCCTTCAATGTCTCGAGCTCACGCCGGCGCGA
Source organism: uncultured Methylophilaceae bacterium (assembly GCA_966238525.1). Lineage (GTDB taxonomy): Bacteria > Pseudomonadota > Gammaproteobacteria > Burkholderiales > Methylophilaceae > CBILOJ01. Next base: position 9,126 of record CBILOJ010000069.1, read on the forward strand.
TGCACCGCTTGCCGGCAGAAAACCGTAAAAATAAAAGCCCGGCGTTACGATACCGGCGGCCGACAGGGCTGCA
>CBILOJ010000070.1:0-9103 GCA_966238525.1 uncultured Methylophilaceae bacterium
TGCCGGATAGTCGGCAACGACGCCGTGATGCGGGCATCGGAGGTCACTTTGCCGTCCTGTACCGGCACATTGAGATCGGCACGGATCAGCACGCGCTTGCCGCGAAGATCCAAATCGGTCATCTTGATTACGGACATGTCATTTCCTTAAAGCTGGTTGCCGCAGATGCACGCCGACACACGTAGATGAACGTCAATGGCCATCTGCGTTTATCCGCGTGCATCCGCGGCCATAATCAGGCGATATGGCGAACCAGGCGCATGAGATTGCAGGTGTAGCCATACTCGTTGTCGTACCAGGCGACGACCTTGACGAAGGTCGGATCGAGCTGGATGCCGGCATCGGCATCGAACACCGACGGACAGGTTTCGCCGCGGAAATCGGTGGAAACGACCTTATCGTTGGTGAAACCGAGCACGCCCTGCAGCGGGCCGCTTTCGCTGGCCGCCTTCATGGTGGCAACGATCTCGTCATAGCTGGCTTCACGGCTCAGTTCGCAGGTCAGGTCGACGACGGAGACATCGGAAGTCGGCACACGGAAGGCCATGCCGGTCAGCTTCTTGTTCAAATCGGGAATGACCTTGCCCACAGCTTTGGCGGCACCGGTAGAGGATGGAATGATGTTCTCGAGGATGCCGCGGCCGCCGCGCCAGTCCTTGTTGGAGGGGCCGTCCACGGTCTTCTGCGAAGCAGTGGCAGCGTGCACCGTCGTCATCAGGCCGCGCTTGATGCCGTACTTGTCATGCAGCACTTTTGCTACGGGCGCCAGCGCATTGGTGGTGCAGGAAGCGGCGGAAACGATGGCCTGGTTGGCGTAGCTCTCGTGATTGACGCCATAGACGAACATCGGCGTATCGTCCTTGCTCGGCGCCGACTGCACGACTTTCTTGGCGCCGGCGGCGATGTGCTTCTGGCAGCTTTCCTGCGTCAGGAACAAGCCCGTGCATTCGACGACGATATCGGCGCCGGCTTCGTCCCATTTCAGGTTGGCCGGATCCCTCTCCGCCGTCAGGCGTATGGGTTTGCCGTTGACCACGAGATTGCTGCCATCGACCGCGACTTCGCCCTGGAAGCGGCCGTGCACGGAATCGTGCTTGAGCATATAGGCCAGATAATCCGGCTCTAGCAGGTCGTTGATCGCCACGACTTCGATTTCGGGGAAGTCCTTGACCGCTGCGCGCAGCACCATGCGGCCGATACGGCCGAAACCGTTGATGCCCACCTTGATTGCCATTGAATGATTTCTCCTCACCAAAAAATAAGGCACCCGCAAGGGCGCCTTATTAGATTACCTACTTCATCCGTTTCTTACAGTACGGATTTAACAGTCTTCACCACATTCTCGACCGTGAAGCCGAAGTGCTTGAACAGTGCGCCGCCGGGAGCGGATTCGCCAAAGGTGTCGATACCGACGACGTTGCCGTCCAGGCCAACATACTTGCGCCAGAAATCGGTGACGCCGGCTTCGATTGCCACGCGCTTCACACCCGGGATCAGCACGCTGTCCTTGTAGGCTTGATCCTGACGATCGAACACATTGGTCGATGGCATGGAAACCACGCGTGCCTTGGTGCCGGCCGCGTTGAGCTCGGCTGCCGCCTTGACGGCCAGGTCCAGCTCGGAACCGGTGGCGATCAGGATGACGTCAGGCGTGCTGCCGACGCACGAGAACACATAACCGCCCTTGCGGATCAGGTCGAATTGCTTGTCGTCGTGCTTGACGCCGGGAACGTTCTGGCGGCTCAGCACGAGGCTGGTCGGGCCATCCTTGCGCTCGACAGCTGCCGCCCAGGCGATGGCGGTTTCAGTGGAACTACCGGGACGCCAGACATCCATGTTCGGAATGTAGCGCAGGCCGGACGTGGTTTCGATCGGCTGGTGGGTCGGGCCGTCTTCGCCCTGGCCGATGGAGTCATGGGTCAGCACGTAAACCACGCGCAGCTTCATCAGCGCCGACATCCGCATGCCGTTACGCATGTAGTCGGAGAATTGATGGAAGGTGCCGCCGAACGGCAGGATGCCGCCGTGCAGTGCCATGCCGTTCATGATCGCGGCCATGCCGAACTCGCGCACGCCGTAGGAAATGTAGTTGCCGGGCTCCTTGCCGCTGACGTGCTTGAAGCCGGAGTAGCTGGTCAGGTTGGAGCCGGTCAGGTCGGCGGAACCGCCGACGAACTCGGGCAGGACAGGAGCCAAAGCGGCGATGGCGTTCTGCGAAGCCTTGCGGGTGGCAATACCTTCAGCCTTGTCGTTGGTCGCCTTGACGAATGCATCGACAGTGGCTTTCCAGTTGGCAGGCAGGTCGCCGGCCATGCGACGCTTGAATTCAGCGGCTTCAGCCGGGAACGCCTTGGCGTAAGCGTCGAACTTGGTGTTCCAGTCGGCTTCGACCTGGGCGCCCTTGGCCTTGGCATCCCAGCCTTCGTAGATGTCTTGCGGTACGACGAACGGCTCGTGCGGCCAGCCGATGGCTTCGCGCGTGGCGGCGACTTCTTCCAGGCCCAGTGCGGAACCATGGCAGTCGTGCGAACCGCACTTGTTGGGGGAGCCCTTGCCGATGATGGTCTTGCAGCAGATCAGGGTCGGCTTGTCGGTGACCTTCTTGGCGGCCTGGATGGCGGCGTCGATGGCGTTGACGTCATGACCGTCAACATTGGCGATAACGTGCCAGCCGTAGGCCTCAAAGCGCTTGGCGGTGTCATCGGTGTACCAGCCTTCGATGTGGCCGTCGATGGAAATGCCGTTGTCGTCCCAGAACGCCACCAGCTTGCCCAGGCCCCAGGTACCGGCCAGTGCGCAGGCTTCGTGCGAAACGCCTTCCATCATGCAGCCGTCGCCGAGGAAGCAGTAGGTGTAGTGGTCGACGATGTCATGACCGGGCTTGTTGAACTGGTCGGCCATGAGCTTTTCCGCCATGGCGAAACCGACGGCGTTGCTGATGCCCTGACCCAGCGGGCCGGTGGTGGTTTCGATGCCGGGAGCGTAGCCGTACTCAGGGTGGCCGGCGCACTTGGAGTGCAGCTGACGGAAGGTCTTGATCTCGTCCATCGGCAGGTCATAGCCGGTCAGGTGCAGCAGCGAGTAGATCAGCATGGAGCCGTGGCCGTTGGACAGGATGAAGCGGTCGCGGTTAGCCCATTGCGGATTCTTGGGATTGTGGTGCAGATGGTGGTTCCACAGCGTTTCGGCGATTTCCGCCATGCCCATCGGGGCGCCCGGGTGACCGGAATTGGCCTTCTGAACCGCATCCATCGACAGTGCGCGGATGGCATTTGCTAAATCTACACGAGTTGCCATTTCAATCTCCCTATTCATAAAAGCGAAAAAGACCGCAGACCCGTATCGTGCACGAGGCCTGCTGCCTAAAATCCATCGGAACGATTTTCCTGATCACGGATATCCGCTGCGGATATCGCGGCTGTTTTGCGCAGTCTTTCAGGAAAATTTAGACCACAATTATTGCCTAGTTACCTGTTTTGGGCAATAGCGCAAGGCTGAGCCAGCCCCAATACCAAGCATGCTCAGCCGCACCGATATTCTGGCTCACGCGGCATCCAGCCACTTGATCGAGCAGCCGATACTGGGTGTCTGCTGACGCGGCCCGTGGCCGGTCTGCGCCACCTGCTTCATGGCGTTGAACAGGTCGCGCGGATTGTCTGCCGGCGGTTCGCCGCGGCCGGCGGCATCGAAGCGGCCACGGTATTGCAGCTCGAGCTTGGCGTTGAAGCCGAAAAAATCCGGCGTGCAGACCGCGCCGTACGCCTTGGCCACTTCCTGCGTTTCGTCGAACAGATAAGGAAACGGGAAATCGAATTCGGCAGCGACCTGCTTCATGTTGCCGAACGAATCTTCGGGATAATTGATGGTGTCATTGGATGAAAGGCCGACCGCGTGGATGCCGAGCGTCTTCAGCTCGCGCAGATCCGCCACCAGCCGCTGGCGTATGCTCTTGACGTAAGGGCAGTGGTTGCAGATGAACATGACCAGCAGACCTTTGGGACCGCAGGCTTCGGCCAGCGTCCACTGCCGGCCGTCGACACCGAGCAGGCTGAAATCGGGCGCTTTCCAGCCGAAATCGCAAACCGGTGGATTCAAACTTGCCATTTTTCTGCTTCCTTCACTTAGAATTGATCGCCTGATTCTAGCACCGCGACCCCACCATGCCCACGCCCCGCTTCTACTGTCCCATCCCGCTCGAGCCCGGTCATCGCGTCAACCTGCCGGCCAACGCAGCGGTCCATGCCTGTCGCGTGCTGCGCCTGCAACCCGGCGATCCGGTGGTGCTGTTCAACGGCGACGGCCATGACTATGACTGCAGGCTGGCGGAGGTCGGCAAGAATGCTGCCAGCACCGATGTGCTATCGCGGCGTGCGGTTGAACGCGAGTCGCCGCTCAAGATAACGCTGGCGCAAGCCATTTCCGCCGGCGAGCGCATGGACTTCACGATACAGAAGGCCGTCGAACTCGGCGTGACTGCCATCCAGCCGATCGCCAGCCAGCGCAGCGTGGTCAAGCTCGCCGGCGAGCGCGCCGACAAGCGCCGCGAGCACTGGCAAAATGTTGCCAACGCCGCTTGCGAGCAATCCGGCCGTGCCTTGGTGCCGCAAGTGGCGCCGCCGCTTGCGCTTGCCAATTGGCTGGGCGCCTTGGCACCGCACGCCTTGCGCCTCACGCTATCGCCCATTGCGACGTTCGCGCTGCCGCAACTATCGCCACCGGCTGGTGAAATCTGCCTGCTGATCGGACCGGAAGGCGGCCTCACAGCCCAGGAAATCGAACTTGCAGCCGCGCACGGCTTCACTCCAGCAAGGCTAGGCCAGCGCATCTTGCGCACCGAAACCGCCGCGCTGGCGGCACTGGCAGCCATACAGACTTTATGGGGCGATTTCAGCTAATCTGCGTTAAGAATTGTTGAATAAAACATTTTGTTCAAATAAAATTTGCGTATTACGCAATTATTTGAGGAACGACAATGTCGTTAGGTCAGGCCATACGCAAGCGGCGCAAAGCCCTGGGCTTCACCCTGCAACAGCTTTCCGGCCAAGTCGGTGCTGACAGCGGCAATCTGTCGCGCATAGAACGCGGCGCCCAAGGCGTTTCAGAGCCCATGCTGCGCAAGCTATGCGCGGCGCTCAAGTGCACGCCGGCTTTCCTCTACAACCAGGCCGATGCCATCGAAAGCCCGGCAGTACAAACGGCCTCGTCTATCAATACGCTGCAAACGCACGACTTCGTGCGCTGGTTCCGCTCGGCCACGCCTTACATCCACGCCTTCGGCGGCCGCACCTTTGTCATCGCCTTCGGTGGCGAAGTGGTCGATGACGGCCAGTTCGTCGCGTTGTCGCACGACCTCAACCTGCTGGCCAGCCTCGAAGTGCGCCTCGTGCTGGTACACGGCGCGCGGCCGCAAATCGAATCGCGCCTGCGCAAGGCCAAGATCGAAACGCGTCTCGTCGGTGGCCTGCGCGTGACCGACGACGCCGCCATGGAAGCGGTCAAGGAAGCCAACGGCGCGGTGCGGGTGGAAATCGAGTCGCTGCTGTCGATGGGCTTGGTCAATTCCCCCATGGCCGGCGCCGACATCCGCGTTGCCAGCGGCAATTTCGTCACGGCAAAACCGCTGGGCGTGCGCGAGGGCGTCGACCTGCAGCACACCGGCGAAGTACGCAAGATCGACGCCGTCGGCATCCGCAAACGGCTCGATGACGGCGAGCTGACGCTGCTGTCGCCGCTGGGCTACTCGCCGACCGGCGAAGTCTTCAACTTGTCGCTGGAGGATGTGGCGGTGAGCGCGGCCATCGCGCTAGACGCCGACAAGCTCATTTTCCTCATGGATTCGTCGGGCGTGCACAATGCCCGCGGCGAACTGCTGCGCGAGATGACCGCGGACAAGGCGAAAAACCTGTTGCGCAACGTGCAGAACAACATGGCCGAAGATGGCGCGCCGGTCAATTTCAGCGAAGACGAAGGCTATTATCTGCCGGCCGCGGTACTGGCCTGCGACGGCGGCGTGGCGCGCACGCATCTCATCAGTCGCCATGTCGATGGCGCCATCGTGCAGGAATTGTTCACGCATGACGGCATCGGCACCATGATTACCGAGGCGCCACTGGAAACGTTGCGCGAGGCCGCGATCGACGATGTCGGCGGCATCCTGCAGCTGATCGAACCGCTTGAGAACGAAGGCATCCTGGTCAGACGCGGCCGCGAACGGCTGGAGATGGAAATCGATCATTTCTTCGTCATGGAGCACGATGCGCGCCTCATCGGCTGCGCGGCACTCTACCCGTTTCCCGATGAGCGCAAGGCCGAACTGGCCTGCATGGCAGTGCACTCCGCCTTCCGCCGCGGCGGACGTGGCGACCGGCTGCTGAAATACAGTGAGGAGCAGGCGCTGAAGCGCGGCATCGATACGCTGTTCGTGCTGACGACGCGCACCGAGCACTGGTTTATCGAGCGCGGCTTTGTCGAAACCGGCATCGACATGCTGCCGCTCGCCAAGCAACAGCTCTACAATTTTCAGCGGCGCTCCAAGGTATTCGTCAAGAAAATCGGAGCCGGCGGTTAGCGTAAAAGTCTGTCGGCCGCACTTGAAATGCGGCCGGCTATCCCTATCTTCCTTTCCATGAAGCAACACCCATCAAATTGAAAGGAAAGGAAGACATATGGCAAACCTCACACGTTTCGACCCGTTCGGCGTCAGTGCTTTCGACCCGCTCGAAGATGTACTGCAAGGCTTTTTCCGTCCGGTTCAGCAACGTAACCCCACCACCGGCGGCCAGCTCAAGATGGACGTGCAGGAAGACGAGCATAGCTACGCCGTGCATGCCGAGATTCCCGGCGTGGACAAGGAAAACATCCACGTCACGATAGACGGCAATCACGTCACCATCAGCGCTGAAGTGCGCCGCGAACATGAAGCCAAGGAAGGCACGCGCGCCCTGCGCAGCGAACGCTACTATGGCAAGCTGTCGCGCAGCTTTGCGCTGGAAAACGAAATCGACGAAACTCAGGCGCAAGCCAATTACAAGGATGGCGTGCTCGAACTCGTGCTACCGAAGAAAGCCACGAGCGCAGCCAAGAAACTGACCGTCAATTAGCATCTCCATTGCCCCTCCAGCGGCCGTTGCGGCCGCTTTTTTTTTACCCGCCGCGGCTAGAACAGGCCGCTGATCCTGCCGGAATCGTCGATGTCGATACGCATGGCGCACGGCGATTTGGGCAAGCCCGGCATCGTCATGATGTCGTCGCAAATCATGACCACGAATTCCGCGCCGGCGGCGAGCCGCACTTCGCGTATCGTCACGACATGACCGGATGGTGGTGGCCCGCGCAACGAAGCGTCAGTCGAAAAGGAATACTGGGTCTTGGCAACACAGACCGGGTAATGGCCGTAACCGCCGGCCTGCAAATTATCGATGAGCTGGCGGATGCGACGCGAAGCGCCGATGTCGGCCGCGCCGTAGATACGCGTCGCCAGCTTGCGCATTTTCTCCCACAGCGGATCGGCATCCTCGTAGACGTAGTGCATGGCCGGCGTATCCGCATCGAGCAGTTTCAGCACTTCTCGCGCCAGATCCTCGGCACCGGCACCGCCCCTGGCCCAGTGTTCGGCCAGCACTGCCTGCACGCCCAGCGCTGCCATACGTTCAGATACCAGCGCGATCTCGGCATCACTATCCTGCGCGAAGCGATTGATCGCCACCACACAAGGCAGGCCGTAATGGCGTCGTACGTTTTCCACGTGCTTTTCCAGGTTGGCAAGCCCAGCCTCCACCGCCGCCAGATTCTCTTCCTGCAACTCAGCGACTTCCAGCCCGCCATGGTATTTGAGCGCTCGTATGGTCGCCACGATGACGGCCGCTCCCGGCTGCAAACCCGACTTGCGGCATTTGATATCGATGAATTTTTCGGCACCGAGATCGGCACCGAAACCGGCTTCGGTAACGACGTAGTCGGCGAGTTTGAGTGCAAGCCGTGTGGCGATCACTGAATTGCAGCCATGGGCAATATTGGCAAACGGCCCGCCATGGATCAGCGCCGGCGTGTGCTCCAGCGTCTGCACCAGATTGGGCTTGATCGCGCTCTTGAGCAAGGCTGCCATCGCCCCGTGCGCAGCGAGGTCGCGTGCCGTGATGGCACGCTGGTCGAAACTGTAGCCGATGACGATATTGCCGAGCCGCTGCTTGAGGTCGCTGAGCGAATCGGCCAGGCACAGGATGGCCATGACTTCGGAGGCGACTACGATGTCGAAGCCGTCCTCGCGCGTCTGACCGTTGACCTTGCCGCCGAGGCCGACCACGGTCTGGCGCAGCGCGCGGTCGTTCATGTCGATGACGCGCTTCCACGTTACTTGGCGCGGATCGATGCCGAGCGCATTGCCGTGATGAATATGATTGTCGATCAGTGCCGCAAGCAGGTTGTGCGCTTGCGCGATCGCGGCGAAATCGCCGGTGAAGTGCAGGTTGATGTCTTCCATCGGCACCACCTGCGCATGGCCGCCGCCGGCAGCACCGCCCTTGATGCCGAACACCGGCCCCATCGCCGGTTCGCGCAGGCAAATCATGGTTTTTTTGCCGAGGCGATTGAGCGCATCGCCCAAACCCACCGTAGTGGTGGTCTTGCCCTCGCCGGCCGGCGTCGGGCTGATCGCGGTCACCAGGATCAGCTTGCCATCAGGACGCGCGGCCAGCGACGGATCGGCAGCAATATCCACCTTGGCCTTGTAGCGCCCGTAATGCTCCAGCATGTCCGCACCCAATCCTATGCTGTGCGCAATTTCGTCTACCTTTTTCATGACGGCCTGCTGGGCGATTTCGATGTCGCTGGGCATGCTGCACCTTTCGCTGGTTGCTGACGGTTAACGGCGGACGCGCTTGGCTCAAGTGTAATGCTGCACAGCTCCGGGGGAAAAGCGTTTTACGCACACTGTGTGCGCCAGTCCGGATGTTTTTGCCGGCTTTCAAGGTAAAATGCCCGCAATCATCCGCTTTGCAGAGAAGACCATGTCCACCGAACCGACCCCGGAACACAAGGCGCACACGCTGGCCGAGGCGCTGCCCTACATCCAGCGCTTCTTCGACAAGACCATCGTCATCAAGTA
>CBILOJ010000071.1:0-9071 GCA_966238525.1 uncultured Methylophilaceae bacterium
TCGGACGGCAACATCTACATCGGCGACGCCGCGCAGACCAATCTCGGCCAGGGCTGGGTCGGCATGTTCCAGGAAGCGCTGCAGAAGTGGACCAGCCGCACGCAGCAGGATGCCAATTCGCTGCGCCTGGAAAACGCCATCGACGAACCTTTCGCCAAATCCATCGCCGAGCATGACCTGACGCCGGCCCTGGGCTGGTACAACGCACTGCGCAGCAAGACCAAGCCGATCAAGGTCAATGCCGAATGGCTGAAACAGGTGCCCGAGGTCGACGATCGCCGGCCGGGCGCTTCGCTGGAAAAAATTCCGGCGCTGAAATCGCAGGCGCCCAAGCCCGAGCCGGCCGCGCAGCCCGAGCAGAACCCGCCGCCAGCGCAGCCGGAAAAGCGGAAGGACTAGGCGATCGCGATGCGTGTACTCCTGGCCCACAATTACTATCAACAGGCCGGCGGCGAGGATGCCGTCGTCGCCGCCGAATACGCCCTGCTTGAGCGCCATGGCGTCGAGGTCGAGCTCTACCAGCAGCACAACGAGCGCATTGCCGACATGCCGGCCACGCAGCTGGCAATGGAAACGCTGTGGTCGCAGCGCACGGTGCGCGAACTGGGCGGGCTGATCGAACGCTTCCGCCCCGACGTCGTGCATACCCACAATACTTTCCCGCTGATTTCGCCTTCGCTCTATTTCGCCGCGGCGCAGCACGGCGTGCCGGTGGTGCAGACCCTGCACAATTTCCGCTTGTTCTGCGCGCAGGCCATGTTCATGCGCGAGGGCAAGGTCTGCGAGGACTGCATGGGCACGCTGCCATGGCGCGGCGTGCTGCGGCGTTGCTACCGCGGCTCGCTGGCGCAGTCGGCGGTGGTGGTCGGCATGCAGGGTGCGCACCGCCTGCTCGGCACCTACCAGCAGCGCGTCACGCGCTATATCGCGCTCAATCACTTTTGCCGCGACAAATTCGTCGAGGCCGGCTTGCCGGCGGCACGCATGGCGATCAAGCCCAACTTCGTCGACTTGCCGCCGCCGCCGCTCACCCAGCGCAATGGCGCACTGTTCGTCGGCAGGCTGTCGGCCGAGAAAGGCGTGGCGACATTGGCACAGGCCCTGGCTTTAGCGCCGGCGGTCACGCTGGACGTTATCGGCACCGGCCCGGAACAAAATGCGCTCGAAACGCTACCCGGCGCGCATCTGCACGGCTGGCAGGATCCACAGCAGATTTACGCGCAGATGCAGCGCGCCGCCTATCTCGTCATGCCCAGCATCTGGTACGAGAATTTCCCGCGCACGCTGGTCGAGGCTTATGCCTGCGGCCTGCCGGTGATCGCGAGCCGGCTCGGCGCCATGGCCGAGCTCGTGCGCGATGGCGAAACCGGGCTGCTGTTCGAACCGGGCAATGCCGCCGACCTGGCGCAGAAAATGCAGTGGGCGGACAGCCATGCCGAAGCCATGCAGCGCATGGGGCAGGCGGCGCGTGCCGAATATGAAGCCAGCTATACGCCGGAAACCAATTTCAACCAGCTGATGGCGATCTACAACGACGCCATTGCAATCAATCAAGGAGATGCGCGATGCGGTTCAGATGGAACGTAAAAACTTCGCCGGTGCTGCAACAATCGCCGTTTCAACTCAGCAATACTTTGGCCGACGCCGTGATCGCCCAGGCCTCGGCCGTCGCCGTCTGCCGATGTTGCGGCAGCCGCCGCACGCGCTCGCTGGGCAAACTGCCTGATGCCCGCATTTTTGCCGGCAGCCAGCTCGATCGCGCGCTGCCCGGCGGCGTGCTCTACCGTTGCCTCGATTGCCTGCTCGTGTTCCGCGACCCCATTTTCAGCAAAAGCGAGTACGACGCGCTCTACCGCGCCGGCAACGCCACCACCTGGGAAGAGGAAGATCGGCTCGACCAGTCGCTGGTGCGCGAAACGCTGAGCGCATTCCTCAAGCAAGGCTCGGTACTCGATATCGGCTGCGGCGCCGGCAACCTGCTGATGCCGCTGGTCGACCGCTATCGCGCGCACGGTGTCGAAATCAATGTCCAGGCCGCAGCGATCGCCGAAACGCGGAACATCCGCATCATTGCCAACGATCTCGACGACATGCCGGCCGCGCAAGCCTTCGACGCCGTCATCGCCTGCGATGTCATCGAGCACATGGCCGATCCGCTCGAATTCCTGCGCCGCATGCTGGCCATGACCGCGCCCAAGGGCTACGTCATCCTCACTACCGGCAATGCCGAGGCCTGGAGCTGGCGCATGGCCGGCAGCCGTTTCTGGTACTGCTTCCTGCCCGAACACATCAGCTTCGTCTCGCCGCGCTGGTTCAGCCGCCATGCGCCGGGGCTGGGCGCGCGCGTGATGCAAAGCGTGCCGTTCACCTACAGTCCGCAATTCACCACGCCGGGACGCGAACTGCGGCTGGCGCTCATGGCGCTGTTCCGCATTTCGCCCGCGCTGTATTACCGTCTGCTGCCCCGCATCAAGCGCAACAATATCCCGGTCGGCCGCGGCATCACGCGCGACCATTTCCTTGTCACCTTGCAGAAGAACTGATTACCTTGTCATTGCCTATGAATTCGAACTACATGCCCGACAATACCGCGCCGCGCGGCGAACAGTACGGCGCGCGCGTCCTCGACTGCTTTATCGACGCCACCTCGTGGCAGACCACGCTGCAGACGCTTTCGCGCTGGAGCCAGCGGCGCGAATCGCGCTACGTCTGCATCTGCAACGTGCACTCGGTGGTGACCAGCCGGCAGGACGCCGCCTTCGGCCACGCGCTCGAGCATGCCGACATGTGTACCGCCGACGGCATGCCCGTGACCTGGATGCTGCGCCACATCGGCTTTCCCGACCAGCAGCGCATCAACGGCCCCGACCTCATGTGGCGTTATTGCGCGCTGGCCGAGCAGCGCGGTGAGCCCATCTTTTTCTACGGCAACACCGAACACACGCTGGCCACGCTGTCGCAAAAACTGCTGCAGGCCTTCCCACGCCTGCAGATCGCCGGCACTTGTGCACCGCCGTTCCGGCCGCTGACTGCGGCCGAGGACGCCGCCATCGTCGAGCGCATCAATGCCTCGGGCGCGCGCATCGTCTTCGTCAGCCTCGGCTGTCCGAAACAGGAATTATGGATGGCCGGCATGCGCGGCCGCATAGACGCCGTCATGATCGGCGTCGGGGCCGCCTTCGACTATCACGCCGGTACGCTGAAACGCGCGCCGCTATGGATGCAGCAGAACGGTCTCGAGTGGTTCTACCGTTTGTGCGCGGAACCGCGCCGACTGTGGAAGCGCTACTTCGTCACCAACAGCCTGTTCATCGCCGGTGCGCTGCGCCAGCTGGCGCTGCACAAGCTCAGGCGCTGATGATGAGTCCAGGTAGGCGTATGGAAGCGTACAGACTCAGGCCTGGGTTCGCGCCATGATGCCGCCGTTGCGCCTGAACGCGCCCCTTCCTTCCTGCCATCACATAGCTAGCCGTCACCGCACGGCGCTGGAGAATCGAGCTTGAACAACGATAAGCGCATCCTGATGTTCACCATGGGCAACTGGTCGCATTCTAATGCTGCCATCGTGCGCGCCATGCAACTGGCATTGCCGGAATGGCAGATAGTCGTGGTCGATCTCCTGCAGGAGTTCAAGCAGCACAAGCGCGGCCTGCTCGCCTGCATCCAGGACTTGCCGGTATTGGCGTGGCATGCGCTGCGCGAGCGCCGCTTCGACCGCAACGAACTGCTCTATGCGTCGGCGACCGCGCGCTACCTGCAGCGCCTGGCGCATCATATCGCCGGCCAGCTCAAACCCGTTTTCACCATGCAGACGACGACGCGCTTCAATGCCGGCGGCGGCAAGCTGCCGCATTTCACCGTGGTCGACGTCACGCTGGCGGCCGTGCGCGAGCAATATCGCGCGCTATACAACTCTTCCGATAGTGCGCTCGACCGGCTGCATGCATTCCAGCAGCAAGTCTATGACCAGTCGAACGCTGTTTTCGCCATGGGCAAATATGTGCGTGATTCGCTGGTGCATGATTACCGGGTGGCGCCGCATTGCGCGGTGGCCATCGGCGCCGGCCCCAATATCAGCCTGGGCGCGCGCAGCACTGTCGCCGCTTCGCAGAAAGTCCTGTTCGTCGGCACCAACTGGCAACGCAAGGGCGGGCCGACCCTGCTGGCCGCCTTCCGCCGTTTGCGCCAGAAATACCCGCAGGCCGAACTGGAGATCGTGGGTTGCACGCCGGAGATCAACGAACCGGGCGTCAAGGTCGTCGGTCGGGTGCCGCGCGAAGACTTGCACCGTTATTTCACGCAAGCGCGCCTATTCGCCTTGCCCACCCTGCTCGAAGCCTTCGGCATCGTCTTCGTCGAGGCGCTGCATTTCGGCCTGCCCATTATCGGTACCAATATCGGCGCCGTGCCGGAAATGGTCGCGGACGGCGTCAACGGTTTTACCGTGCCGCCCAATGATGCCAGTGCCCTTGGCGACGCCCTGGAGCGGCTGTTCGCCGATGACGCGCTGGCCGCGCGCATGGGCGCCGCCTCCTCCGACCGCGCCGCGCATTTCACCTGGGAACACGCCGGCAAGCTGATGTGCGACAAGATGCTGAGCCTGGCCCATGCCGATCAGCCCATGCTCGTGCGTCCGGTGACGCGCCACGTTACGCAGAGCCTGGCCTGAACCCAGGCCAGTTCCGGCTTTAACCTTTATCGCTTAGTATGCTCAAGTATCAGCAGCAACCGTTCACAGAAGAAAACCAATGATTCTAGTCACAGGCGGCACCGGCTACATCGGCTCGCATACCGTGGTCGAACTCATGGCGGCCGGCCATGAAGTCTTCATCATCGACAACCTCAGCAACAGCAAACCGGCGGTGCTCGACCGCATCGCGCGCATCATCGGGCGCAAACCCGGCTTTGCCGAAATCGACATTCGCGACGGCGTCGCCTTGCGCCAGCTCATGGCGCAACACCAGTTCGAAGCGGTGATCCACTTCGCCGGCCTCAAGGCGGTGGGCGAATCGGTCAGCCAACCCTTGCGTTACTACGACAACAATGTCGGCGGCAGCGTGGCGCTGCTCGAAGCCATGCGCGAGGCCGGCATCAAGTCGCTGGTATTCTCGTCCTCGGCCACGGTCTACGGCGATCCCGCCAGCGTGCCGATCCGCGAGGATTTTCCGCTATCGGCCACCAACCCCTACGGCCGCTCCAAGCTCATGATCGAGGATATCCTGCGCGACCTCGCCAAATCCGACCCGGAGTGGCGCATCGCGCTGCTGCGCTATTTCAACCCGGTAGGTGCGCACGCTTCCGGTCTCATCGGCGAAGACCCGAACGGCATCCCCAACAATCTCATGCCCTACCTGACGCAGGTCGCAGTGGGCAGGCTCAAGGACTTGTCGGTATTCGGCAGCGACTACCCGACAGCCGACGGTACCGGCGTGCGCGATTACATCCATGTGGTAGATCTGGCGCAAGGCCACGTCGCCGCCCTGCCGGCGCTGGCGGCACAGCGCGGCGTGCTCACGGTCAATCTCGGCACTGGCCATGGCTACAGCGTGCTCGACATGGTCAACGCCTTCAAGCGCGCCACCGGCCGTGACGTGCCGTATAAACTTGCGCCGCGCCGCCCTGGCGATGTCGCCCAGTGCTACGCCGATCCCGAACGCGCGCAGGCGCTGCTGGGCTGGCGCGCCACGCGCGGGATCGAGGACATGTGCCGCGATGCCTGGCGCTGGCAGGAAAACGCCACCGACTGACTCCGCTAGGCGCCATCTATCGCCTGCACTCTCTCCAGCTAGTGGACAACTGCGTTGGGCAACGTACATACCAAAGTATGCCGTCGCGCTAAGCTTGGCTCGTCCGTTGTTTGCCGCGCTGCAGGCTAGACGGCAGTAACGGCCCACGGCTGCCCCTGACCATTCCTCCTGGAACCTCCGGTGCGCTGCAGCATGCCGACCGGCATGCGAAATGCCGCGGACGTTGCGTGCCTGCCACTGGCGCAATGGCAGATGGCCTGCCTACTAAAGGATATCCCGATGACGGAAGAAACCAACAAGCGGACACGGCGTGCGGCGCCAGCCAGCGCCGGGCGTGAAACCGAGACTTCCGCAGGAATGCCCGCTGAAGACGCAAACCTGGAGACCCTGCGCGCCCAGCTCATGGACGAGGTCGCAGAGCAAGCCAAGCAGCTCTCCTACATGGCCGAACACGACTATCTGACCGGATTGCCCAATCGCTACCTGTTCGACGATCGGATTGCCCAGGCCATCAGCTTCGCACAGCGCAGCCGCCACAAGATTGCGCTGCTGTTTCTCGACCTCGATCATTTCAAGCACATCAACGACACCCTGGGCCATGCCATCGGCGACCAGTTGCTGCAAGCCGTGGCCAAGCGCTTGCAGGGGTTTGTGCGCGTATCGGATACCGTGAGCCGGCTGGGCGGCGACGAATTCGTGCTGTTGCTGACCGAGTTCGAACATGTGCTCGACGTCAACGCCTTCGCCGACAAGCTCATCCATACGCTGGCCGAGCCCTACCAGGTCAGCGGCCACCAGTTGCACGTGACGACGAGTATAGGCATCAGCCTCTATCCTGACGACGCGGCCAGTGCCGAAATGCTGTTGCGCAATGCCGACACGGCGATGTATCACGCCAAGGCCTGCGGCCGCGGTAATTTCCAGCGCTTCTTATCGCAGATGAACGCGCGTGCAGTGGAACGCCAGGCGCTGGAAACCAGCTTGCACCAGGCACTGGAGCAGCAGGAATTCGTGCTGTACTACCAGCCCAAGATGGACATCGAATCCGATCGCATCACCGGCGTCGAAGCGCTGATCCGCTGGCAGCATCCCGCACGCGGCCTCGTCGCCCCCGAGGACTTCATCGGTATTGCCGAAGACAGCGGGCTGATCGTACCGATAGGCGCCTGGGCATTGCGTGAAGCCTGCCGCCAGGCCAAGGCCTGGCTCGACGACGGGCTCAAGCTCAGGCAGATTGCGGTCAACGTCTCGGCGCAGGAATTCCGTCATCGGCACTTTCTGCGCAATCTGCGCCAGATACTGACCGATACCGGACTGGCGCCGCGGCAGCTCGAGCTCGAACTGACCGAAGGTGTGCTCATGCACGACGTCAGTTCATCGGGCAACGTGCTGCAGACGCTCAAGGAAATGGGCGTGCGCATCGCCATCGACAACTTCGGCACCGGCTACTCCAGCCTGAACCACCTGCGCCGCTTTCCGATCGACACGCTCAAGATCGATCGCTCGTTCGTGCAGGACATCGGCAGCGAAACCGGCGAAGAAGCCGCCATTGTCAGCGCCGTCATCGCCATGGGCAAAAGCCTCAATCAGCGCCTGGTCGCCGAAGGTGTGGAGACGCCGGCCCAGCTCGCGTTCCTGCAATCCTACGGCTGCGGCGAGGCGCAGGGCTATTTTTTCAGCCGGCCCATGACCGCAGACGAATTCCGCCAGTTGCTCGAAGCCGAGCAGCGTCCTCCCGATACCGACAACCAGGCCGAAACCCGGCCGAGCTGAAACCTGTTTTGGTGGGTCGGCGAACATACGCCGACGCGCGCTGCCGCTACGCTGAAGTCTGGACAACAACCGAAGCGGCTTGCGATGAGCATACAGGTACAGGTGATCTTCTACAGCTCGCACGGCCATACCTGGCAGATGGCCGAGGCTGCGGCCGCAGGCGCCCGCGAAATCGACGGCGTGGAGGCGAGCTTGTGGCAGGTGCCGGAACTGGTGCCCGACGATGTGCTGGAAAAAAGCGGCGCCAAGGCCGCCCGCGCGCGATTTTCCCATATCCCGACGGCGCAGGTCGACCGGCTGGCGCAGGCCGATGCCATCATCTTCGGCACGCCGACGCGCTTCGGCAACATGTGCGCGCAGATGCGCAACTTTCTCGACCAGACCGGCGGCCTGTGGATGCAGGGCGGCCTGATCGGCAAGGTCGGCAGCGTTTTCACCAGCACGGCGACGCAGCATGGCGGCCAGGAATCCACAATTTTAAGCTTCCACACCACGCTGCTGCATCACGGCATGGTCGTGGTCGGCGTTCCCTATTCCGAGCAGCGGCAGATGACGCTGCAGGAAATCAGTGGCGGCAGCCCGTATGGTGCCTCCACTATCACCGGCGGCGACGGCAGCCGTCAACCGAGCGAGAACGAACTGGCGATTGCGCGCTTCCAGGGGCGCCATGCCGCTGACATCGCGCGGCGTCTCAAGACGGGTGCTTGAGCGTCCATCGCACCGCGCCTTGCTATGTGCGATATCGCACCGAGCAGGCCCGGCTTTCAGTTCAATCTTGCACTAAACCTGATCGCAACTGATCGCAAAATCAAGGAGACAGAATATGAGTTATCTCGATAATGACACCTATGGCATGTACAGGCGTAGCAGCAGTGATGGCCCCGGCCCACGGCTCATGGGCGCCGATACCCTGATCGGCAATGACGTCTACAATGCGGCCGACCAGGATCTGGGTGACATTAAGGAAATCATGCTGGACATGACCACCGGCAGAGTGGCTTATGCCGTCCTGTCTTTTGGCGGCGTGCTCGGCATGGGCGAAAAACTGTTCGCCGTGCCTTGGGATGCGCTGAAGCTGGATACGGCCAACGAGCGTTTTACGCTCAACATCGACAAAGACCGTCTTGAAAGCGCACCCGGCTTCGACAAGGATCATTGGCCTGACATGGCCGACCAGTCCTGGGCAAATGAAGTCCATACCTATTACGGTACCAGTCCCTATTCGGACAGAATGTAAGTCCACCTTCCCCCCCACCATGCTTCCCCTGGCGTGGTTTAGCCCTCTACCAATGAGGGCTTTTTTTACGCTTGCCGAAACGTACTCCGGCCCCGTTGTCGGCCTGGGCGCAATTAACACCAGCGCGATAACACCAACAATATTCAGGAGATGACCATGCCTGCCGAATCCACGCCACCCGTGCCACCATCAACCGGCGCCGAATCCGCCGATGCCACGTTTTCGGTCGAACCCTCGGCCGCCGGCAACAGCCTCGCGTTGCGCATCATCGCCGTCGTCGCGCTGATTTTCCTCATCGACTGGGCACAAAGCTT
>CBILOJ010000072.1:0-9064 GCA_966238525.1 uncultured Methylophilaceae bacterium
CCTGCCGCTCGCGTTTTACCGCGTCTGCTACGCCATACTGCTGGCCTCGGGCCTGCTGTTCCTGTGGGTTAATCAGAGCAGCGGGCTCGATCTCATGCTGGCCGACTACTACTACGACGTGCAGCAGCACGACTTTCCGTGGCGCAATACCTGGTTCGCCACCACGGTCATGCATGTCTGGCTCAAGAATCTGATCATCGCCGCCGGCGTGCCGCTGCTGATCTTTTGCCTCTACGACGCGATCCGTCCGCGGGTGTGGCTGTCAGCATTACGCCGCACGCAGTTGCGTATCGTGGCGCTGGCCAGCATTTTCATCCCGTTCCTCATCAAGCTGGTCAAGCATCACTCGGCCTTGCAGTGCCCATGGGATCTCAACCGCTACGGCGGTGACACGCCTTACATGAGATTGCTCGACGCTATTCCGCCCGGCTGGGAGGCCGGCCATTGCTTCCCGGCCGGTCATGCCAGCAGCGGGCTGTGGCTGGCGGCGCTGGCCGTATTGTGGCTACCGCGCCAGCCGCTCAAGGCGTTTGCGGTATTCTGGGCCGGGTTGGGAGTGGGTCTGGCGATGGGGTGGGTGCAGCAGATGCGCGGCGCGCATTTTCTGTCGCACACGCTGTGGGCGGCCTGGATCGCCGCCGCCTTGCTGCTGCTGTTGATCAGGCTGTTCGACCGTCGCTGACGCGCGGCCAGGACTGCGAGCAGCGATTCAATGAGTGGTACGGCTGACTTCCTCGGGTAGCGGCGTCACCCAGGGTTCATCCGCCTCTTTGCGCGGCGCGGCATGATGCGGCAGTACAGGTTCCGGCAGCGCCAGCTTCTCGCGCGGATCGCGCAGCGACTGCTCGACGCGGGCGCGCAAAAAGCCGCGCGCCAGTTCGGCGGCGACCACGCCGACCACCACACCGGTCAATCCCAGTAAAAATATCGATCGTTTTCTCATGCTCGTGCCGTACCCCCGATTGGAGATCCGGACCCAACCTTGGGTAAAGTTGAGTCCGGAAAAGAATCAGTCTCCGCCGCCGACGTCCGTCGCCTGGGGCTCACCGCTCGGACGCAGCTTGTTGCCCTTAGTCGTGCCCGCGTACATGCCGTCCATATCGTGCATGGTTACCAGGCCATCCTTGTTCTTGTTCATATTGGTCCACATCATTTCCTGATGGGCCATGTATTCCTTCCTGGAAATCATGCCGTCGCCATTGGTATCCATCTGCTTGTTATGCTGACGGAAACTCTTGACCCAGCTGCCGTCTTCGGTGCCCAAATCTTCCGTATGCTGCGGCGTTTCGCGCGCCATGGCCGAAAACGGGGCGCTGAATAAAAGCGTTGCGAGTAATGCCGGGATCAGTTTGTTCATGATGAACTCCTTATTGAGATTGGAGAAGCCCGGCCGGACATGCTGCAACCGGTCGGCCTTCCAGTATCTTCATGGTATGGGCAGGCCCGGCAAAGTGTATGTACGTCCGTCAACATACTTGTGCCGTGGCTGGCCTCAATGCACGGTCGGTGCGTCCGCTTCGAAGGCGCGAGCGAGATTGGCCGCTACCTGGCGTACGGCAGCCTGGGCGCTATCGACGACGGCCCCCATGCCGAAAAATTCATGCGTGACGCCTTCGTAATTGGTGTAGTCGACCGCGATGCCGGCATGTTGCAAACGCTGGGCATAGGCTTCGCCTTCCGAACGCAAGGGATCGATGTCGGCGGTGATGACGGTCGCCGGTGCCAACTCGCTTAAGTCCGGGGTGCGCAGGATGGAAAACATGGGATCGGCACTGTCAGCCGGGCCTGCCAGGTATTTTTCGTAGAACCACGACAGCATGGGCGTACTGAGCGGACGCGCGTCGTAATTCTGCTGCTGCGAAGGCGTATCGAAAGCGCAATTGACCACGGGATAGATCAGCACCTGGTGCAGCGGCTGCCGGACACCTTCATCACGCGCGCGGATTGCCACGGCAGCTGCGAGGTTGCCGCCCGCGCTCTCGCCTGCGACTGCCACACGCGCCGGATCGCCCTGCAGCGATTCGGCGTTGGCCAGCGTCCACTGGTATGCGGCAAAAGCATCGTCGTGGGCGGCGGGAAATTTGTGCTCGGGCGCCTGCCGATAATGCACGGAAACGACGATGGCGTTACAGGCATTGGTCAGCGCGCGCGCCGAGCTGTCGTAGGCATCGAGATCGGCGATGACGAAACCGCCGCCGTGAAAATAGACGATGACCGGCATGACGCCATGCGCCTGCGGTTTATAGATGCGGACCGGCAACTCGCCATCGGCGCCGGCAATGACGCGGTCCTCGACCTGATGCACCGCCTCGGGGCCCAGGCTACGCCCCTGCTTGCGCAGCAAAGAGCGCACGGCAGCGGCCGGCGTGGGTTGGTCGCGGGCTTGTTTCGCGCTCAGGATGTCAATGGGTTTGGCACCCAGTGCCGCCAGTTCGTCGAGCACCGCCTGCATCTGCGCATTGGGTACATTGCGGCAAGGCATGCGCAGGCTGACCGGGATGCCGCTGCGTGCGGACTCGCCCATGGCCGCGCCGCCATCGGGTAGCATGGCGCAGCCGCCCAGGGCGCGCAGAAATGAATCCGGTGACGGCAAAAACGGCATGGCTGACTCCTTAGCGATAACCCAAAGGGGCACAGCGCAAGCTTACGGCAGCGGTGGCGCGAACTCTGTTCGATGGCAGACGAAAACATTGCGGCCCGGTGCGGACAATGCTACTTTCAATGCACTCCAATTCGTCGACGATGCGCTTGCCCAGCCTGCGCTTTCGCACGACGTCAGCATTCGTCTTTCAATACCAGCAGGAGACCTTTCATGATCAAAACCTCGGGCTATGCGGCCTATAATGCCCATTCAGCGCTGGCGCCCTTCAGCTTCGAACGGCGCGAGCCCAATGCCGACGACGTGCAGATCGAGATTCTTTACTGCGGCGTCTGTCATTCCGACCTGCATCAGGTCCGCAACGAATGGGAGAACTCCACCTACCCGCTCGTACCCGGCCATGAAATCGTCGGCCGCGTGGTCAAGGTCGGCAGCGCAGTAACCCAGTTCAAGCCCGGCGACCTGGCCGGTGTCGGCTGTTTGGTCGATTCCTGCCGCACCTGCCCGGACTGCGAACAGCACTACGAACAGTTCTGCGACAGCGCCGTCTTTACCTACAACAGCCATGACCGCCATACCGGCAAGATGACCTACGGCGGCTATTCCAACCAGATCGTGGTCCAGCAGGATTTCGTGCTCAAGGTCTCGGAAAAGCTTGACCTCGCCGCTACCGCGCCGCTGCTGTGTGCCGGCATCACCACCTATTCGCCGTTGCGCCACTGGAAAGTCGGCGCGGGCCAAAAGGTCGGCATCGTCGGCCTGGGCGGCCTCGGCCACATGGGCGTCAAGTTCGCCCACGCCTTCGGCGCCTACACCGTGCTGTTCACCCGCTCGCCCGGCAAGACCGAGGACGCGCAAAAGCTGGGTGCCGACGAGGTGGTGATCTCGAAGAATCCCGAAGCCATGGCCAAGCACGCCGGCAGCTTCGACTTCATCCTCAACACCGTGGCCGCCTCGCACGACCTCGACCAGTATCTCGCCCTGCTCAAGCGCGACGGCACCATGTGCATGCTCGGCGTGCCGGATCATCCGCATCCGTCGCCCAACATCGGCAACCTGATCTTCAAGCGGCGCTCGCTGGCCGGCTCGTTGATCGGCGGCATCCAGGAAACGCAGGAAATGCTCGATTTCTGTGCCGAGCACAACATCACCTGCGACATCGAAATGATCCAGATGCGCGAGATCAACGAAGCCTACGAGCGCATGCTCAAAAGCGACGTCAAGTACCGTTTCGTCATCGATATGGCCTCGCTGCCGGAAACCGCAGCCGCCTGACTTTCAAGCAGGCTCCAGCCGCCGCCAGGCGGCTTTTTTGCGCATAGCGTGTATGCTGTTGCCATTCAGGGAAGCCGCGCACGCGGCCGGATACATCGGGGTCTGCATGAACAACAACAAACTCGTTTCCCGCGGCATGCTGGCGGTACTGGCGGCGCAATTCATCTCGGCCCTGGCCGACAATGCGCTGCTGTTCGCCGCCATCGCGCTGCTCAAGACGCAATTGGCGCCGGACTGGCAAACGCCGCTGCTGCAGGAATTTTTCGTTGCCGCCTTCATCGTGCTGGCGCCTTTCGTCGGCCCGTTCGCCGATAGCTGGCCCAAGAGCCGCGTCATGTTCGCCGCCAATGCGCTCAAGTTTCTCGGCGCCGGCGCCATGCTGGCCGGCCTGCATCCGTTGCTGGCCTACGGCATGGTCGGTATAGGCGCCGCCGCCTATTCGCCGGCCAAATACGGCATCCTCGGCGAACTGGTGACGCCCGCACAGCTGGTCAAGGCCAACAGCATGATGGAAGGCTCGACCATCGTCGCCATCCTGATCGGCGCCGTGTTGGGCGGCTTGCTCGCCGATGTCTCGGTGACGGCTGCGCTGCTGTTCGTTGCCGGCTGCTATGTGCTGGCGGCCGTGGCCAATCTGTTGATTCCGCGCCTGCCGCCGGCGCATGCAGCGGCGCGTCTTTCGCCCGTCGTGTTGATCGCCGACTTCGTGCAGGCGTTACGCCAACTGCTGCATGATACCGACGCCCGCTTTTCGCTGTTCGGCACCAGCGTGTTCTGGGGCGCAGGCAGCACCTTGCGCCTGCTGCTGGTGGCCTGGGTGCCGGTGGCCCTGCATGCCGCCGATCTCGGTACGGCAGCCAACCTCAGCGGCGCCGTCGCCATCGGCATCGCGCTGGGTGCGGTCGGCGCCGCGCGTTACGTCGGCCTGCACAACGTCAACCGCGCCCTGCCCGCAGGGCTGCTGATCGGCATATTGATCATGGCCTTCGCCTTCGTCGACAGTTTCACTGCCGCCGCACTCATGCTCGTCGCCGTGGGCGCCTGCGGCGGTTTCTATGTCGTGCCGCTCAATGCGCTGCTGCAGACGCGCGGCCTCGCTACCGTAGGCACCGGTCACGCCATCGCCGTACAGAACTTCGCCGAAAACTGCTGCATGCTGCTCATGGTCGGCTTCTATGCCATGCTTGAGCGCTACGAGGTTCCGGTGATCGATGCCGCGGTTGCCATCGGTGCGCTGGTACTGCTGGCCACCGGCCTGCTGACCTGGCGCCGGCGCCGCGGTTGACAGCGCAAACCGCCTGTCCGCATATTTGCCAACTTGGAATGAGATCAAAGGATCACCATGAATACTGAAACCAGATTGCGCTGGGGCATCCTCGGCGCCGCCAGGGTCAACGAGCGTCTGCTGCCTGCCATCGTCGCCTCCGCCAACGCCGAACTGGTGGCCATTGCGAGCCGGCGTCCCGGTGCGGCTGCGGCAACGCTGAAAAAACATGCGCCGCAGCTGACCGGCGTCAAGACCTACGACAACCTCGAGGCCCTGCTCGACAATGACGATATCCAGGCCGTCTACGTGCCGCTGGCGAACGAGGAGCACACGCCGTGGGTATTGCGCGCCATAGAACGCGGCAAGCACGTGCTGTGCGAGAAACCGATGGCGCTCAAGGTGGAAGAAATCGAAACGGTTGAGGCCGCGGCCGCCAAGCACAAGGTAACGGTCATGGAAGGCTTCATGTACCGCTTCCATCCGCAGTTTGCGCGCGCACAGGAAATCATCGGCTCCGGCGTCATCGGCGATATCCGCTTCGCGCGCGCGAGCTATGCGTTCACCATGAAGCCGGCGCGCATGTACCGCATCAACCGGCCGATTAGCGAAGGCGGCGGCGCCATGTGGGATATCGGCCCCTATGCCATCCATACGCTGCGCCAATGCTTCGGCATGGAACCCAAGGCCGCCGCGGCAATCGCCAAATACAACGACAGCGGCGCCGACGTCACCATGAGCGGCGTGCTCGATTTCGGCGATGGCCGGCACGGCCAGTTCGACATCAGCTTCGAGACCTCGCGCCGCTCCGAATACGAGATCACCGGCACCAAGGGCGGTTTCAAATGCCACACCGTCTGGCTGGCCGACGGCGATGCGCCGCTCTTGTCGTGGTGGACCGAGGATGGCCGCTACTGGGAAGAAAAGCTGCCGGTAAGCAATCACTTCATTCAGGAGATCGAGCACTTCAGCGATTGCGTGCTGAACGGCAAACAGCCGGGGTTATCGCTGGCCGACGCTCGCGGCAACTGTCGCGCCATCAATGCCGCGCTGCAGTCGGCGGCCGAGGGGCGTCGCGTGCCGCCGGACTAAGGCTTTTGAAAAACAAAAGGCGCAGCTGCATCAGCGGCTGCGCCTTTTTGTTTGAACAATGAATTAATGCGTGGCCGGGCGGGAAGACGGATTGTCGCCGGCAAATACCTGCTGCACCCGCTGCTTCTCGTCTTCGGCCATGGCCACCACCCTGCTGAAATCCAGTGCCATGGTCGGCAGGGCAAAGCCGATGCCGAGCGACTTCAGCTCATTCATGATGCCCAGGTTGATTTTCTGCTGGGTATCCATGTAGATGTTGTAATCGCCGGTGTTGAGGATGTAAACCGCGACGAAATCCAGCGAATTGGCACCGAAACCCTTGAAATGGGCGCGGTCGAAGCGCAGATCGCCGGCACCTTCAATGATCGTCTTCAGCGCCGGTGGAATTTTCTCGATCACCTCGATCGGCGTGCCATAGGGAATGCCGAACCCGAATTCGACGCGCCGCGTCGCCATGCGCTTGTAATTGTGGATCACGCGCTTCAGCAGCTCGGTATTGCTGATCACGACCTGCTCGCCTTCCAGGCTTCTGATGTGCGTGGTCTTGAGGCCGATCAGCTCGACCGAGCCCATGACCTCGCCCGAAATGATGAAGTCGCCGACCTCGAATGGCTTGTCGAGACCGATGGAAAGCGAAGCGAACAGGTCGCCGAGGATGTTCTGCACCGCCAAGGCGACGGCGATGCCGCCGACGCCGAGACTGGCGACAAACGCCGTGATGTTGACGCCCATATTGGACAATACCGCCAGCAGCAGGATGCTCCAGAACACCGTCTTGAACATCCAGGAAATGATGCGCGTAATAACCGGGTTGTGCTCCTGCACGCCATGCGGATTGAGACGTCCCTGCGCCCATAGCGTCACGCCCTTGCTCAGCCACAACGCAATCTGGATGCCGATGACGAGAAACCACAGGTGATCGATGCGGTCGGCCCAGCGCTCGGGAATATCGAGAAACTGGATGCCGATCAGCACCGAGATCATGGCGAATGTCAGCGACCTGGTGTCCTTGACGATTTCCAGTATCAGATCGTCAATTTGATTGGAAGTGCGGCCGAAAATCTTGGCCAGCCGGGCCATCAGCAGGCTCCATATCAATCGCAGCACGATAAAACTGACGACAATGGCGCCGATGCAGAAAAACCATTCTTCGACCGGGATATCGAGAAAAGTAGTGTTGACGATCCAATCGTTCATTTAAAAATCCTTCGCATTGATTCGGACAGGACTGCAAGGCTCAACCGTAGTGGCAGACATGCAGGCCGGAGAAGATGACTGTGAACGCGGAGACCGGCAGCGATGCGCGCGCCAGCCCGGAGATGAAAGTGTCGCGGCCGGCGGTGAACAGGCCGTTAATCGGTCCTGCCCGGTTGCGAGATGGCAATGACGGCGCCCGGGTCTTCGCTGAAGTCGGGTTCGGGCGCTGCCGGTGCAATACCGGCCGGGCGCCCCTCTTGCATCCAGGCCCGGGTTTCCTCGGCCGTCAGGCCGTATTGCGTGCAATTATGCGTATCGAGATTGCCGATGGCGTCGCCGATGGCAATCGACAGCTTGAGCTTCGCCTCTGCCGGCACCCGCGCTGCGTGCAGCACGCTCGCCAGCGTGTGCCGATCGCGCACCACACCCTGCACGGCCAGCGCCAGCTGATCGGCGTAATCGAAGGCAGCAGCCTCATTTGCCATAGCGTATCTGCTCACAAGTCACGCCCCATCTTAGCCCATAGCGGCCGAATCATGAACCGGTTAGCGTACATTGAGCGTAATGGGCCATTAGGTGCGTAGCGTTTCCACGCCTGTCCGCCAGGCACGTCAATGTCACAGAAACACCAGCAGTAAAGCCGAAAATATGAGGGCAGCGGCGATGGTAAAACGCGAATTTTTACCGAGTTCCTGCCAATGAAAAAGCCAGAACAACCTAAACAGTTGATCTGGCTTTCTTGGTGTTGGTAGGCGCGATTGGACTCGAACCAACGACCCCCACCATGTCAAGGTGGTGCTCTAACCAGCTGAGCTACGCGCCTGTTGCCTCGCCGAAACGAGCTGCGCATTCTAGCGCATTGCCCCCGGCTAGGCAATTACCGGCTGAAAAAATCCCGACGCCGGCAGTATAATGGGCGCGCCCTTCATCCATGATTCCTATGTCCGCCCTCGCCACGTCCAGCCTGCAATCGCTCATAGACGGCCTCGCTACCAATGGTTTCGTCGTCGTCAACGATTTCCTGGCCCAGGAAAAAGTCGTATTGCTGGCGGCCGAAGCCATGGCGCTGCTGGAAAACGGCGCCATGCGCCAGGCGCGGACCGGACGCGGCAATCGCGCCATTTCGGATGACAGCGTGCGCGGCGATTTCATCCGCTGGGTCGACGAAACGGACGAGGTGGCGCTGGCGAACCCGGCATTGCGTGAATATTTTGCCGACATGGAAGCGCTACGCGAAAACTTCAATCGGTCGCTGTACCTCGGCCTGGCAGAGATCGAAAGCCACTTCACCATCTACCCGCCGGGCGCGTTCTACCGCAGGCATCTCGACCGCTTCCGCGGCAGCGAACAACGCCAGGTCAGCAGCATCCTCTATCTCAACCAGGGCTGGAGCCCGGAGCACGGCGGGCAACTGCGGCTTTATCTGGATGAGGCGAACGAGGCGGCCTATCTCGATATCGAACCTGCCGGCGGTACGCTGGTGCTGTTCCTGTCCGGCCGCTTCTGGCATGAAGTGCTGCCGGCCACGCGCCAGCGCATGAGCCTGACCGGCTGGTTCCGCACGCGGGCCTGACGCATGAACGAAGATCGGATCAAGGCGTCGATCGCCGCCATGTTCGACCCGGAAAATTTCCGCG
>CBILOJ010000073.1:0-9058 GCA_966238525.1 uncultured Methylophilaceae bacterium
TTCTTTCGATCGCGCAGCAATGGCATATCAACCGTACTACGGAACGTGCCACGGCCCAGAAGAAGGCAGCCAAACGCTAAGGCTTACGCCCGGGCAGCGCACATGGATGCAGCGGATACCGTAGCCGCCATCGCCACTGCCGCCGGTTCCGGCGGCATAGGCGTGGTGCGGGTTTCCGGACCGCAGTGCCGGCAGATCGCTGAAGCCGTGTTGGGCACCTGCCCAGCGCCACGTCATGCTGCCTATCTTCCCTTTCACGATGCCGACGGCAGCATTATCGACCGCGGCATCGCCATTTATTACAACGCTCCGCATTCCTACACGGGCGAAGATGTGCTGGAATTGCAAGCGCACGGCGGACCTGCCCTCATGCAGTTGTTGCTTGCGCGCTGCATTGCCCTAGGTGCGCGCCAGGCCGAACCTGGTGAATTCACACGCCGCGCCTACCTCAATGACAAACTGGATTTGGCCCAGGCAGAAGCGGTAGCAGACGTGATCAATGCCGCTACTGCCGAGGCTGCGCGTAGTGCCGTGCGCTCTCTTACCGGTGAATTTTCACGGCATATCAGGCTCTCGCTCGACAAGTTGATCGATCTGCGCCTCTATATTGAAGCCTGCTTGGATTTTCCGGAAGAAGATATCGATTTCATCAGTCGTGGTCGTATTGCCGACAAGCTGGCGGACCTCGAGCGCGAGCTGGAATCCGTTTTCGCCGGGGCCAGGCAAGGGAATCTGTTGCGCGAAGGCATACATGTTGTGCTGATCGGGCAGCCCAACGTGGGCAAATCCAGCCTGATGAATCAATTGGCCGGTGAAGAAGTGGCGATTGTCACTCCCACCGCCGGCACCACCCGCGATGTTATAAAAAACATAATACAAATCAATGGTATACAGCTTCATATCATTGATACTGCTGGCTTGCGGGAAACCAGCGATGAAATAGAACAGCAAGGAATTGCCCGCACATGGCGATCTCTAGAAAGCGCCGATATAGCATTATTAATTGTCGATGCAGCTCATGGTATTGGCGCGGCGGAAAAATCGATTGTGGAGCGATTGCAGACGTCTTTACCCAAAATCTGGGTACATAATAAAATTGATCTGCATGACAATAGCCCAGGGATCACTCAAGCCAATGGCGAAACTCATATTCATCTCTCTGCCAAGACCGGTGGCGGCCTGGATTTGCTGCGCGAGCAATTGCTTGTTACGGTAGGTTGGCAACCTACCGGAGGCGGCACCTTTATGGCGCGCGCTCGCCATCTACAGGCATTGCAGATGGTGCAGAAGCATTTGCAAGTTGCCCAGCGTTTACTGAATCAACCCGAGTTGTTGGCTGAGGAGTTGCGCCTGGGTCAGGAAGCGCTAGCCAGTATTACGGGCGAATTCACCTCGGATGATTTGCTTGGCGCAATTTTCAGCCGCTTTTGTATTGGGAAATAAATGCAGGATGTTTCACGTGAAACATTCAAGCGAGACGTGATTGAGTAGCACTAGATTTGCTCGGTCATGGCATATGTTTCACGTGAAACCTTATTTATGCATGACGCTCAATCTCGTTTCCAGTAACATACCCAAATTACCCAGCGGCTGTAATCCACATGCAATATCCTGAAATATTTGATGTTATCGTTGTTGGCGGCGGCCATGCCGGCACTGAAGCGGCATTAGCCAGTGCTCGTATGGGACGAAACACGCTGTTGTTGACGCATAACATTGAAACTCTAGGACAGATGTCATGTAATCCGTCGATTGGCGGCATCGGCAAGGGGCACTTGGTCAAGGAGATCGATGCACTCGGCGGCGCGATGGCGGCAGCTACCGACGAAGGCGGTATCCAGTTCCGTATCCTGAATTCAAGCAAAGGCCCAGCGGTGCGGGCGACACGAGCGCAAGCTGATCGTATATTGTATAAGGCGGCTATACGGCGTCGTTTAGAGAATCAGCCTAATCTTTGGCTGTTTCAGCAAGGCGTGGAGGATGTGGTGCTTGAGGGCGGTTGCGCTACGGGTGTGGTAACCCAGCTTGGCTTGCGGTTTCAGGGTAAGGCGGTTGTGCTGACCGCCGGCACATTTCTCGCTGGATTGATCCATGTGGGTTTGGCGAATTATCAGGCCGGCCGCGCCGGCGACCCACCGGCATCAGCGCTAGCCGCGCGATTGCGTGAGCTGGGGCTGCCGGCTGGTCGCCTAAAGACCGGTACACCACCCCGCATCGATGGCCGTACCATCAATTATGCCGTGATGCAGGAGCAACCTGGCGATAATCCTGTGCCGGTGTTTTCCTTTCTTGGGCGGCCGGAGCAGCATCCGGCGCAGTTGCCTTGCTGGATTACGCAAACCAATGCCCAAACGCACGACATCATTCGTAGCGGATTGGATCGTTCGCCCATGTATACCGGGGTGATCGAAGGCGTGGGTCCGCGCTACTGCCCTTCCATAGAAGACAAGATCCATCGTTTTGCCGATAAGGAATCGCACCAGATATTCCTTGAACCTGAAGGTTTGGCAACTCATGAGGTTTACCCCAATGGCATCTCGACCAGCCTGCCGTTTGATGTGCAATATGCGCTCGTACGGTCCATTACCGGCTTGGAGAATGCACACATCTTGCGCCCCGGCTATGCCATAGAGTACGACTACTATGATCCGCGCGGCCTCAAAAACACCTTGGAAACCAAGGCGGTGGCCGGTCTTTTCTTTGCGGGCCAAATAAATGGTACTACCGGCTATGAGGAAGCGGCGGCGCAAGGTTTGTTGGCGGGCGCCAATGCAGCGTTATACGCCAGCGATGAAGCCGGCTGGTGTCCGGGTCGTGAGCAGGCTTATCTAGGCGTACTCGTGGACGATCTCATTACGCGCGGCGTCAGTGAGCCTTACCGTATGTTCACCAGCCGTGCCGAATATCGCTTGCTGCTGCGTGAAGACAATGCCGACATGCGTTTGACCGAAGCCGGACGCAAGCTGGGTCTGGTTGATGATGCGCGCTGGGCTGCTTTTTGCCGCAAGCAGGAAGCCATTCAACGTGAAGAACAGCGCCTGCGCCGTAGCTTCGTCCAGCCGGCAACCTTGCCGAACGAAGATGCAATGCGGGTTCTCGGCAAGGCGATCGAACACGAGTATTCATTGTTCGAGTTGCTGCGGCGTCCCGACGTCAGCTATGAGGCGCTATTGAGCCTGCCTGGCGCAGCGCCGGCTGAAAGTGCGGAGCTCGACGAGCAGGTGCGCCAGCAAGTGGAAATTGCGGCTAAGTATCAAGGTTACATCGACCGGCAGCAGGAGGAAATCGAGCGCCAGCGCGGCAGCGAGAATTTGCCTTTACCCGACGATCTGGATTATGGCGATGTGCATGGGCTGTCGATCGAGGCGCGCCAGAAATTGCAAGTACAGCGTCCTCAGACTTTGGGCCAAGCGAGCAGGATTTCCGGTATCACGCCGGCTAGTATTTCGTTGTTGTTGGTCTATCTCAAGCGTAAAAGCCGAGGATCATCCACAGGTCGGGCCGGTAAGGCAGCATGAGCTGGCAAACCAGGCTGGATCAGGGTCTGCAGCAGGCCGGCAACCCACTGAGCGAGGCGCAGCGCGGCCATCTGCTCAATTATCTTGAGCTGTTGCAAAAGTGGAACAGGGTACACAACCTGACGGCGGTGCGCGACCCTGCCGAAATGGTTACCTTGCATTTGCTCGACAGCCTGTCAGTCTTGCCACACATCAATGTGAAGCGCTTGCTCGATGTCGGCAGCGGCGCCGGTCTGCCCGGCATTCCGCTGGCGGTGTGGCGGCCGGATTTACAGGTGACGGTGATGGATGCCAGCCAGAAAAAAGCCAGCTTCATGCGCCAGGCCAAGGCTGAGCTGGCTCTAAATAATCTTGAAGTGGTGTGTGGTCGGGTGGAGCATTACCAGCCACCGCAGATTTTCGACGCGATTATCTCCCGTGCTTTTTCCGAGTTGAAGGAGTTTGTCAGCCTTACCCGGCACCTGCTTGCGCCAGGCGGAAGTTGGCTGGCAATGAAAGGTGTGCATCCGCACGATGAATTGGCGCAGCTGCCAGATGATGTTCAAGTAGTCGATATTTTTCCGCTGCAGGTCCCCGGCCTTGATGCGCAACGGCATCTGGTGATTCTGTCATCCGACAATGATAGGCGATGAAAACATGAAAATACTCGCGATTACCAACCAAAAAGGCGGCGTCGGCAAGACGACGACTTGTGTCAATCTGGCGGCTAGCCTCGCTGCCATCAAATATCGCGTGTTGCTGGTGGATCTGGACGCGCAGGGTAATGCCACTACCGGCTGCGGTGTGGACAAGGCCGGACTGCAGCATACCATCTATCATGTGCTGATCGGCGAAAAGCGCATGCAGGAAGTCATCCAGCCATCGGAGCAGGGCAAGTTTGATATTGCGCCTGCCAATCGTGATCTTGCCGGTGCCGAGGTCGAGCTGGTCAATGAAACGAATCGTGAGACGCGTCTCAAGTTAGCCCTGGAGGAACTGGGAGAGCACTACGATTACGTCCTGCTGGATTGTCCCCCTGCCCTCAATCTGGTGACGGTCAACGCCTTGACTGCAGCGCATGCCGTGATGATTCCCATGCAATGTGAATATTATGCCCTGGAAGGGTTGTCTGATCTGGTCAATACAATAAAGAAAGTGCGTACTCACTTAAATCCAGTGCTCGAAATCGAGGGCTTGCTGCGCACTTTGTATGACAATCGCAACATGCTGGCACAGCAAGTCTCGGCCCAGCTCGAAGCGCATTTTGGCGAAAAGGTCTACCGTACCGTCATCCCACGTAATATCCGACTCGCCGAGGCGCCGAGCTACGGCTTGCCCGCGCTGGTATATGACGCGGCCTCCAAGGGGGCGCAGGCCTACATGCAGCTGGCCAGGGAAATCATCAAGCGAACCAAGAATCATGCAAAAGTCGTCAATGCTTAGGAGCCAACCATGGTGAAAACGAAAGGCCTGGGCCGCGGCCTCGATGCGCTGTTGGCAGGCGATAACGATACTCGCGCTAGTAGCGATACCTTGCGTACGCTCAGCATCAGCCAATTGCAGCCGGGCAAGTATCAGCCGCGTACCCTGATGGACGAAGCGGCCTTGGCCAGCCTGGCCGAATCCATACGCGCTCAGGGCATCATGCAGCCCATACTGGTGCGTGAGCTTGCACCTGAGCGCTATGAAATCATCGCCGGTGAACGCCGCTGGCGAGCGGCGCAGCGCGCAGGTTTGCAGGAAGTGCCGGTGCTGATACGTGAGATTCCGGACGAATCGGCGCTGGCGATGGCGTTGATCGAGAATATCCAGCGTGAAAATCTTAACCCGCTGGAAGAGGCGAACGGCATCAAGCGCCTCATCGACGAATTCGGCATGACGCATGAAAGTGCGGCGCAAGCAGTCGGCCGTTCGCGTAGCGCCGTGAGCAATTTGTTGCGACTGCAGAACCTGCATGCCTCGGTACAGGACATGTTGATGAACGGCCGTCTCGACATGGGTCACGCGCGCGCCCTGCTCGGCCTTGAAGGTGCAACACAGCTAACGGCGGCGCAGGAAATCGTACAGCGCAATCTTTCGGTACGCGAAGCCGAGCAGCTGGTAAAACGTCTATCGACAAGCGCACCGGCGCCGGTCAAGCGCACGCCGGATCAGGACGTGCTGCGCTTGCAGGACGAGCTGGCCGAGGCTATCGGCGCCAGCGTGCAGATCAGCTCGGGACGTACAGGTAATGGCACCTTGAAAATCAATTATTCCAGCCTGGATCAGCTTGACGGCATCATCGCGCGCATAAAAAAATCTTATGCATGATGGACTTGACTTGTTTTCGATTAAACCAGACAATCGCGGACTTTAGTTGGGCAGCTCAAAAGCTTTCGCCACGAAACTGAAAGAGATTGAGTTGACAACCATCAAAACCGCAGACGTATTCGGGCAGATGCTGAAATGGCAGCTGCTGGCTACTGCAGCCGTCGCCCTGCTAGCCTTGTGGCTGGCTGGCAGCCATGGCGCCTTCTCGGCGCTGGCCGGCGGCGGCGCAGCGATTGTCGGCGGTTTTGTCGCATCATGCGTGGCGCGACGCGGTGATAATAAAAAACAGGCGGGCGCCATACTGATCGACCTGCTGAAGGCGGAGGCAAGCAAGATCCTCGTGATCGTCCTCCTGCTCTGGGCTACATTTAAGATTTACACGAACGTTGTGCCGCTGGCACTCATCCTTGGGCTGGCAGCGGCCGCACTGCTGTCTGGCGCGGCATTTAATGCTCTGAACGAAAACAGTGACAATAAGGTTTGACCTATGGCTACAGAACATGAGCTGACACCTGCGGGCTACATCGCACACCATCTGACTTTCAATGCCAAACAGGTCGGTGATGGTGGTTTCTGGGTGCTGCACATGGATACCCTGCTCGTTTCCATCGTGCTTGGCGCCATCGTGCTGGGCCTGTTGTGGGCAGTGGTACATCGCGCCACTCCAGGCGTACCGAGCAAGCGCCAGGCATTTGCCGAACTGCTGATCGGCTTCATCGACGATCAGGTCAAGAACATATTCCATGGCGATCGCCATGCCTTCATTGCGCCGGCAGCGCTGACGGTCTTCGTCTGGGTGCTGGCCATGAATGCGATGGACTTCCTGCCGATCGACATCATGGGCTGGGTCTGGCATCACGTTTTCGGTCAGGAAGTCTGGCGCAATGTGCCGACGGCCGACGTCAACGCCACCTTCGCCCTCGCCCTGTCGGTGTGGTTGCTGATGATTTTTTACGCGATCAAGGTCAAGGGCCTGGGCGGCTGGATCCACGAGCTGTTCTGTGCACCGTTTGGCTCCAACATTCTGCTGTGGCCGGCCAATCTGCTATTCAATGTCATCGAATACGTTTCCAAGCCGCTGTCGCACTCGCTACGGCTGTTCGGCAACATGTATGCGGGCGAAGTGATTTTCCTGCTGCTCGGTTTGTGGGCGGCGACTGGTCTTGCCGGTACCGTATTCGGCGCCATCCTTGGGGTCGGCTGGGGTATCTTCCACATCCTGATCGTGGCACTGCAGGCGTTTATTTTCATGATGCTGACGGTGGTCTATCTGGCCATGGCGCATGAAAGTCATTAAATTTTTAAAGTAGTCAGTAACAATCTCAACAGCGAAAGGAATGGTAATGGAGAATTTACAATTTTTGGCGATGATTCAAGCTTACACCGGCATCGGCATCGGCTTGATCATTGGTCTGGGTGCTGCTGGCGCCTGTATCGGTATCGGCATCATGTGCGCCAGCTTCCTCGAAGGCGCTGCACGCCAACCTGAAATGATTCCTGCCCTGCAAGGCAAGGTATTCCTGCTGTTGGGTCTGATCGACGCTTCCTTCATTATCGGTGTTGGTCTGGCCATGATGTTCGCATTCGCCAACCCACTGCTGGGCGTAGCTGGCTAATGACGGTCTGTTCGAGCCGTGCGCAATTCGATGCGGCGGCTTACAGCTAGGAGCAAAAATGAACATTAACCTGACACTGATCGCACAAGCGGTATCGTTCGCGATCTTAATCTGGTTCACCGTGAAGTTTGTGTGGCCGCCCCTGCTCACCGCCATCGAGACGCGCCAAAAAGAGATCGCTGACGGCCTGGCTGCCGGCGAACGCGGCCGTAACGAACTGGAACAAGCAGCCAAGCGCTCGACCGATGTTGTCAACGAAGCACGTCAGCGCGCCACCGAGATCATCGCGCAAGCAGAAAAGCGCGCCGCGACCCTCATCGAAGAAGCCAAGGGCAGCGCCAAGGTTGAAGGCGACCGCATCGTCGCCAGCGCCAAGGCCGAAGTCGAGCAGGAAGTGAACCGCGCCAAGGAAGGTCTGCGTAGCCAGGTCGCCACGCTGGCAATCGCCGGCGCCGAGAAGATTCTGCGCAAGGAAATCGACGCCAAGGCGCACGAAGACATCCTGAACGCTATCGCCAAAGAGTTATAGGAAAACAGATATCCATCATGGCTGAAGCGATCACCATAGCAAGACCGTATGCCGCGGCAGTATTCCGCCTGGCCAAGGAAAAGAATGCCCTGGCTCGCTGGTCCGAGATGCTGTCTTTCCTTTCGCAGCTGGCGCAGGACGTGCGCGTGCAGGCGCTCATCGACGATCCCAAGCTCGATGCAGCTGAGCTGGAACGCCTGTTTCTGCAGCTCGGCGGCGACAACATCAATACCGAAGCCGGCAATCTGATCAAGCTGCTGGTCGAATACGGACGGCTCAGTGTGCTGCCGGAAATCGCGGCGGCATTCGAGCAGCTCAAGGCCGAGGATGAAGGCAGCCTGGAGGCTGAAATCATCGCTGCGGCCCAGCCATCGCAAGCGCAAGTGACCAGCATCATCAATCAGTTGCAGGCGCGCTTCGGCAAAACAATCGACGCTCAAGTAAAACTCGACCCCGCGCTCATCGGGGGCCTGAAGATCGTCATTGGCGACACGGTCATCGACGCTTCCGTCCGTGGCCAGTTACAAGAGTTGGCTTATTCGCTTAAAGGTTAGGCCTTAAAGGTCAGGAGACAGTAATGCAGTTATCCACATCAGAAATCAGTGAACTGATTAAAAGCAGGCTGGAGAATTTCTCCACCAGCGCCGAAGCGCGTACGCAGGGCACCGTCATCTCGGTAACGGACGGCATTGTCCGCATTCACGGCCTGTCGAATGTCATGGCCGGCGAAATGATCGAATTCCCGGGCAACACTTTCGGCCTCGCGCTCAACCTCGAGCGTGATTCCGTCGGCGCCGTGGTGCTGGGTGAGTACGAACACATTTCCGAAGGCGATACGGCCAAATGTACCGGTCGCATTCTGGAAGTACCAGTAGGCCCCGAACTCATCGGCCGCGTGGTCAACGCACTGGGTCAGCCGATCGACGGCAAGGGCCCTATCAACGCCAAGCTGACCGACAAGATCGAGAAGATCGCACCGGGCGTGATCGCCCGTAAATCGGTATCGCAGCCAGTGCAGACCGGTCTCAAGTCCATCGACTCGATGGTCCCGGTCGGCCGCGGCCAGCGCGAACTGATCATCGGCGACCGCCAGACCGGCAAGACCG
>CBILOJ010000074.1:0-8997 GCA_966238525.1 uncultured Methylophilaceae bacterium
GTCGAGCACCGGGCTCATGACGAAAAAGGTCAGGAACAGCGCCAGCCCGATCAAGACCTGGTTAGGCGGCGAGGACTGCGTACCGAGCGCCTGCCGCAACAGCGACAGCACGATGATGATGCGTGTGAAGCCGGTCATCATCAGCAATGCAGCCGGCAGGAAAGTCAGCGACGTCAGCAGGATCAGCGTCTGCAGGCTTAGGGAGTATTCCTGGCCGCCGCTCGCCGTCGGCGTGGCGTTGAGCACGGTGATGCCGGCCGGATCGGCGGCCATCGCCGGCACGGCGAACAACAACGCGCCCAAAGCGAGGAGACTGCAGCGGCGTGCGGTAAGCAGACGGCGCGCGCTGCTAATCAAGTTATTTGCCATCGGATTTATCCAGCGCTTTCCTGAGCCAGCCGGCGAAGGCCTGACCCTTGGCCGCGAGCGCTTGCGCGCCGGGCACATTGTCGTAATTCAATGCTTCGTTCGGTGCGATTTCCATCGCTTCGAGATCGGCGATGGCGTTGACCTGGCCCGGCGCAACGCCGACCACCAGCCAGCGGCCGCCGACTTCGAGCACGACCACTTTTTCGCGCGCACCGACGCTGACGCCGCCGACGATGCGCAGCGCCGAAGCGCTGCCGCCGCGGGCAACCGGGCCGACGCGCTTCATGAACCAGGCGATGGCGGCCATGACCGCCAGCACCACGAGCAGGCCCAGCATGGTCTTGACCAGGCTGGCCGCGGGACCGGGCGCGGCATCGGCCGCCATCAGCGGCGAACTCAGCAGCAATGCCGCCGCGCCCGCGTAGCCAGGGAATTTCATGTCGTACTGATCCGGATTACTTGTTGAGTATGCGGATGCGTTCCGCCGGCGTGATGATGTCGGTGAGGCGGATACCGAACTTGTCGTTGACCACCACCACCTCGCCCTGCGCGATCAGGCAGCCGTTGACCAGCACGTCCATCGGTTCGCCGGCCAGGCCGTCGAGCTCGACCACCGAGCCCTGTGCCAGTTGCAGCAGGTTCTTGATCGCGATCTTGGTACGGCCCAGCTCAACAGTCAGTTGCACCGGGATGTCGAGGATGAAGTCGATGTCGTTCTGCGTCTCGCCGAGCTTGCCCTTGCCCGAGAATTCGGTGAACACGGCGGAGTTTTGCGAACGGCCGGTCTCGGCGTTCTGCTGCTCGGCCATGGCCGCACCCCAGTCGTCCTCGGCGATGGTTTCCACGTCGTTGTTGGCCTGGGCCTGGTTATCAGTCGCCATTAGGGTCTCCTTTGATGTATTCGCTTGAATTGGCCCTGAGCAGTTTTTCCACGCGCAAGGCGTACTGGCCGTTGAACACGCCGTAGCGGCATTGCATCACCGGCACACCGTCGACCTTGGCTTCGATTTCCTCGGTAATGCTGAGCGGAATGACGTCGCCGATCTGCATGTTGAGGATGTCGCCCAGATGCATCTTGTTCTTTCCCAGCTCGGCCACGACCTCGACCTCGGCGCTCTGGATCTGCTGCGTCATGAGCCTGACCCAGCGCTTGTCCACGCCCAGCGTCTCGCCCTGCAGGCTGGACGTCAGCAGATCGCGGATCGGCTCGATCATCGAATACGGCATGCAGAAATGGATTTCGCCGGTTGCCGAACCCAGCTCGACGATGAAGGTGGTGGCCACGATCACTTCATTGGGGGTGGCGATATTGGCGAACTGCGTGTTCATTTCAGAACGGATGTACTCGAATTCCAATGGATAGACCGGCTCCCACGACTTGGCATAGGTTTCGAACACGATTTCGAGCAGGCGATGGATGATGCGCTGCTCGGTCTGCGTGAAGTCGCGGCCTTCGACACGCGTATGAAAACGGCCGTCGCCGCCGAACAGGTTGTCGACGACGAGGAACACCAAGGTCGGGTCGAACACCATGAGCGCGGTGCCGCGCAACGGCTTGACCTGCACCAGGTTGAGATTGGTGGGTACGACCAGATTGCGGATGAAATCGGTGTATTTGGAAATGCGCACCGGACCGACCGAGACTTCCGTCGTACGCCGCAGAAAATTGAACAGGCCTATGCGCAGCAGGCGCGCGAAACGCTCGTTGATGATCTCGAGCGTGGGCATGCGCCCGCGCACGATGCGCTCCTGGGTCGCCAGATTGTAGGTGCGCACGCCATGCGGGTCGCTCGCGGGCTGCGCCTCGTCGTCGTCGCCCACCCCTCGCAGCAGCGCATCGACTTCTTCCTGCGATAGAAAATTGTCGGCCATGGTCGCGAGTCGCTATTGGATGACAAAGGAAGTGAAGAAGACGCCGGGGGCGTGCTGCAGTTTGACGCCGGCGGTGAAAGCCTGGTCGAGCTGTGCCGAGATTTCACGGCTCAGCTGCTTCTTGCCTTCAATAGTGGTAATTTCAGAACTCTTCTTGCTGGTCAGCAGCATCAGCAGGCGGTTGCGCACTTCGGGCATGTGCTGCTGCACGATCTTGGCCTGCTCCTCGTCGGGCAGTTGCAGGGTCAA
This sequence comes from uncultured Methylophilaceae bacterium, assembly GCA_966238525.1. Classification (GTDB taxonomy): domain Bacteria; phylum Pseudomonadota; class Gammaproteobacteria; order Burkholderiales; family Methylophilaceae; genus CBILOJ01. Next base: position 2,491 of record CBILOJ010000074.1, read on the forward strand.
ATCCACCTGCAGGAATTGCTCGGCCGGATCGGGCTGCAAATTGACGGTAAAGGTTTCCAGGCTGACGAAGACCGGCGGCTTGGGCGGTTCCTGCTTGGCTTGCGCCGGTGTCGCCGCGGCCTGGTTGAAATACCAGAAGCCACCGCCGCCGGCAGCGGCCAGCAGCAAGACGACGGCCGTCACCATGAATAGTTTCTTGCGGGATTTCTTCGGTGGGGTCTCTTCGACCGCCAGATCCTGTTGTGCCATGATGCTCCGGTGTCAGCTTGAATTGCGAATGACTGCATTATGGGAAACAAGTCATTCGGAGCATGCCGGAAACAGAAGGGAGAAAACCGGCCAAATTCGGCTTTGGCTGGAAACGGCGCGATTTCGCCGGTCAAGCTGCGGCTCCAGTAGCCCAGTCACAACATACCCGGTCGAACGGTGCCGATTGGAAACAGGAAGAACTGGATTCCGGCTTTCGCCGGAATGACGATGCGGGTAGTGCACCCATAAGTCATCGCGTCGACCCGGCCAGATCCGTGAGCTACCCGTCATGCCAGCACAAGCTGGCGCAATATGGGGTCAGACACGAGTTTAAATACCAAAATCGAGCGAAATCGTGTTTGCCCCATTCTCCTTATTGGAAACAGGAAAAACTGGATTCCGGCTTTCGCTGAATGACGATGAGAGTTATTGCACCCGGCCATCGCGATAGCCTGGCACGATCTGCAAGCTTACCCGTCATGCCAGCGCAAGCTGGCATCCAGCAACAACGGTACGGCGAGACTGTGCAATTTTACCGAGACCACGCGGCATAGCCACCGGCGCTCAGGCGAAGGTGTCGACCAGGCTGCTACCGCCACCTTGTCTGGCGACCGGCGTTTCCAGATGCCGCTGCTGTGCGCTATCAACCGTTTGCCGGCCGTTTGCCGTCTGCCGTTGCGATTGCTGGAACTGCTGCTGCAGCTGCTCTTGTCCGGAACCGCCGGCGCTGATACTGGCGTCACCGAGCTGGATGCCGGAGTTGCTCATCATGTTGCGTAGCGTGCCCAGACTATCCTGCAGCGCCTGCCGCACGTCCGGGTTGTCGGACATGAAAGCGGCGTCGGCCTGGTCGTTGTGCACCTGGATCACGACCTGCAGCGGACCGAGATCGGGCGGGTTCAAGGTCAGCGTCGCCGATTGCTCCATGGCGCCAACCATCCATACCACCTTCTGGCTCACAGCCTGACTCCAATCTTTACTGCCGAGGCGCGGCTCGATCACGTTCGCCATCATCGCCGTATTGGCATTGGCCGCAGCGGTCTGCATGGCGGCGACAGGCGGCATGGCGGGCGCTGCGGCTTCCCTGCCGACGAGCAATTTGGCGAAATCAGGTGCCGCAACCTCGTCAGCAGCATGACGGTTTGCTGGAGCCGAAGCATCAGGTGCGGCCGCCAGCGGCTGATGCTGGGCTGATTGATCCTTGGCCACCACACCTTCCTGCCGTGCCTGAGAGGTCTTGCGTGCTTGGCCAGCGTCAACGATATCAACAGCTTGGCCCTTGACTGACTTGGGCTGCGCTTCGGTCTGCAATCCGGTGATGTCGGCGCGTTGCGCACGGCCCGCTTGCGGCAAGGCAGGCGCTGTCGCCGTATGCGTTGCGGCGACGCTAGCTTGGGGCGCGACGCCAATGAAGACAGGATTCGCATCCGGCAGCCCGGCAATCAACGGCAATGCCTGTTCTGCCACGGCCGCATCCTTGCCGACGCGGTCTTTCCGGTCTTCCGGGTCTTTGTGAACGTCCTGGTCCTTGCCTGCCACGGGTCTGGCCTTGCTGCCCGTTTCTGCTGCAGGCTGGTCCCGTGCCGGCTCGCGGCTGCCGGGCTTCGCCTTGTCCACCTTGCTGGCCAGCACGTCGTGGAAGCTGCCGTTTTCTTCGGCGCCATTGCCGGCTGATGGATTTTTGCCGGGTGCGGGCTTGGCGTTCGGCTGTACGGCAGGTAAGTTGATCGTCGTCATGTTCGGTCTCGCTCCGGTTCGCGGGCTAGGGTTTTCTGCTGCGCATGGCGTGTTCGTCCATGAGCTTCTGCTCTTTTTTCAGTTCGACGCGCCGCACCTTTTCCTGCGAACGGTCGGACAGCACTTCGTAGGAACGCTTTTTCTTGTGGCTCTGGCGCCACGATTCCAGACCGAGATCAGACTGCTGCTCGGCGGCGCGCACCACGTCCTGCTGGCCGGAGATGGCCTGGTCCAGCATGCGCATGAAGCGCTGGAAATTCTGATGGGCCTGCGCATCGAGTCCGGCGCTAAGCTGACGCGCGAGCTTGTCCAGGTAATCCTGGCGATAGCCTTGCAGCAGCGCGAGCTGGTCGCGCGCCTGCTGCAGCCGCTTGTTTGCCACGGCCAGCACGTCGGCGGCTTCGTCCACGTCCTTGCTGGCGAGTTGCTGTAGGGTGTCGAGTACGGACGAGGCCGGCATGATGTTTCCTGTGGCGATTACGCTAAAACTCATTGAAAGATGCCCTGCAGCCGGCGCAGGCTTTCGGCCATGCCGGCACGCTCATGGATGTCCTGCTGCAGGAAGGCGGTCATGACGTCCTGCCTGGCGATGGCTTCGTCGAGCACCGGATCGCTGCCGGGCTGGTAGGCGCCGACGCTGATCAGATCCTGGCTACGGCTATAGCGCGAGTTGAGCTGCTTGAGCTTGCGCGCCAGCTTCTGGTGTTCGGGCGGCGTGATGTTGTGCATGGCGCGGCTGATCGATTGCTCGATGTCGATGGCAGGATAATGCCCGCTCTCGGCCAGGCCGCGGCTCAGCACGATATGGCCGTCGAGGATGGCGCGCGCCGAATCGGCAATCGGGTCCTGCTGGTCGTCGCCCTCCGTGAGTACGGTGTAGAACGCCGTGATCGAACCCTGGCCCGGCTTGCCGTTACCGGCCCTTTCCACCAGTGCCGGCAGCTTGGCGAACACCGACGGCGGATAGCCCTTGGTCGCGGGCGGTTCGCCGACGGCGAGCGCGATCTCGCGCTGCGCCATGGCATAACGCGTCAGCGAATCCATGATCAGCAGCACGTTTTTGCCCTGGTCGCGGAAATGCTCGGCGATGGCCGTGGCATAGCTCGCGCCCTGTAGTCTCATCAGTGCCGGCGCATCGGCCGGCGCCGCGACCACTACCGAGCGCGCCAGGCCTTCCGGGCCGAGGATCTGTTCGATGAATTCCTGCACTTCGCGGCCGCGTTCGCCGATGAGGCCGACGACGATGACATCGGCCGTGGTATAGCGCGCCATCATGCCGAGCAGCACGCTTTTTCCCACGCCGGAGCCGGCAAACAGGCCCATGCGCTGGCCGCGGCCCACGGTCAACATGCTGTTGATGGCACGCACGCCGACATCGAGCGTCTCGCTGATCGGCGCGCGCATGAGCGGATTGAGCGGGCGCGCGGCCAGCGGACCCATGTGTTCGTGGCTGACCGGGCCGAGCTGGTCGAGCGGCCGGCCGGCGCCATCGAGCACGCGGCCGAGCAGGTGGTCGCCTACCGGCAGATGACGCGAACGATCGGAAGCGCGACGGCGCAGTGGCGCCGGTTGGCCGGGACGGAATGGCGGCGCCGGCGGCTCGGCGGCGAAGACGCGCGCGCCGGGCACGATACCCTCGACGCTGCTTTGCGGCATCAATAGCAGGCGCTCGCCGTCGAAGCCGACGACTTCGGCATCGACCTTGCCGCCTTCACCCAGCGGCACGGTACAGGCGCTCCCCACGGGCAGGCGGATACCCACGGCTTCCATGACGAGGCCCGTCAGTTTCGTGATGCGGCCGGCGATTTCGAACGATTCGACCTGGTCCAGCCGCTCGCCGTAGCTCTGCATGTACTGCTGCCAGCGCGGCAGCTGTGCCTCGGCGTGGCTCACATGCCCTCCCACTCGGCAGACTGGCCCAGCGCTTCGGCAATCTTCTTCCAACGCGTGGCGTTGCCGGCATCGACCTGATTGGCGCCGGTTTCGAGGCGACAGCCGCCGCGCTCGATGCCGGCGTCCTCGACGATGTGCCAGCGCTCTTCCTGCGTCTCGGCGACGTACTGTTTGACGGCGGCGGCGTCGAGCGGATTAACGTGGATGCGCGCCGGCTGCTGCACATAAGGCAGTGCGCGCACGGCGTCGGCAACGACGGGCAGCACGGCAGCTTCATCGACGGCGAAATGGGTCTTGAGCATGGTGCGGGCCAGGCTCATCGCCAGCTGCAGCAATTGTTCCGCCACCTGCTGCTCGGATTTCTGCAGGCTCTGGTCCAGCGTCTGCGCCAGCATGGCCAGCGCCTGGCGGTCAGCCTGCACCGCTTGCGCCGCCTGCTGCATGCCGGCGGCATAGCCTTCGCCGAGTCCCTTGGCGTAACCTTCCTTGCGTGCAGCTTCGGTCAGCTGCGACAGCTGCTGGCGCATTTCGGGCACGGCAGCTGCTTCGCGCTTCTTGGGCAATTGCGACTGGCCGTCGGAGAACGAAGCCAGCTCCCAGCGCTCGTAAGCGGTCTGCTGATCCTTGTCCTTGAGCAAGGCCGATCTAGACATGGGCAGCCTCCGGCATCAGCAGATTAAACATAGGTATCCTCGGCCTTGGTACCGAGTGCGACCTGGCCTTCGTCGGCCAGGCGGCGCACGGTTTGCAGGATGAGTTTCTGCTGGGCTTCGACTTCGGACAGGCGCACCGGCCCGCGCGTTTCGAGGTCGTCCTTGAGCATTTCCGCCGCCCGCGTCGACATGTTGGCGAAAATCTTTTCGCGCAGCTCGCTCGAGGTGCCCTTGAGCGCGACGATGAGGCTGTCCGATTGCACTTCCTTGAGTATGGTCTGGATGCTTCTGTCGTCGAGCTCGACCAGATTGTCGAACACGAACATCTCGTCCATGATCTTCTGCGCCATTTCCTCGTCGTAGTTGCGCAGGCTTTCCATCAGCGCGCTTTCATTGTCGCCGCTCATGAAGTTCATGATGTTGGCCGCCGACTTGACGCCGCCGATCGACTTTTTCTTGAGGTTCTCGTTGCCGGACAGCAGCTTGGTCAGCACGTCGTTGAGCTCGTTGAGCGCGGCCGGCTTGATGCCGTCGAGCGTGGCGATGCGCAGCATGACGTCCTGGCGCAGGCGTTCGCTGAAATAGCCGATCACTTCCGCCGCCTGGTCGGCCTCGAGGTGCACGAGGATGGTGGCGATGATCTGCGGGTGTTCATTTTTAATAAACTCGGCCACGGTCTGCGCATCCATCCACTTCAGGCTTTCGATGCCGCTGGCGTCGCGTCCCTGCAGAATGCGGTTCAGGAGGCCGGCGGCCTTGTCGTCGCCGAGCGCCTTGGTCAGCACCGAGCGGATGTATTCGTCGGAATCGAGGCCGAAGCTGGTATTGGCATCGGCCTGGCGCATGAAACTCTCGAGCGCGGACTCGACATCCTCATGGCCCACGGCTTTCAATGAAGCCATGGCGGCGCCGAGCTTCTGCACTTCGCGCGGTCCCAGGTATTTCATCACTTCCGCCGCCTCGTCCTCGCCCAGCGCGAGCATGAGGATAGCACCGCGCATGATACCGTTATCAATCATTGCCGCTCACCCAGTTGGTGACCACGCTCGCCACCATGCGCGGGTTTTCCTTGGCGATCTGCTTGGCGCTTTGCAGGTTCTGCTGGTAGCCGCGCGGCGGCAAGGCCTTCGGTGCCATGTCGTTCGCGCCCAAACTAACCACGGTGTCCGGGCTGGCCGGCGGCAGCAGCGGCGCCGGCTGCAGCTCGACCAGCTTGCGCGTCATCGGCTTCAATAACCGACGGTAGAGCAGGAACAGTACCAGCAGGCCGGCGCCGAACTTGAGCGCATCCTGCGCGCGGGCGATGTTGTCGGGCTGTTTCCAGAACGGGATCTCGGGCAGGGTTTCCGCTGCCGGCAGGACGAAGGCGCTGTTGACGATGGTGACCTGGTCACCGCGCGCCTCGCTGTAGCCCATGGCCTGCTTGGCCAGGTCCTCGATCTGCTTCTTCTCGGCGTCGTTGAGCGGCCGCACCACGGGTTTGCCGTCCTTGCCGATGTCATGCTTGTCGTTGACCACGACCGCAACCGTCAGGCGCTTGACGCCGCCCATCGGCTGTTGCGTGTAGCGCACGGTCTTGTCGACTTCGTAATTGGTGGTGACGTTCTTCTGGCTGTTGACCGGCACCGCAGGTACGGCGGGCGTAGCGGCGGCGGCTTCCTGGCCGGGCAACTGCGGCGCAGCGCCTGCTTCGATCGGTGCCGTCGACGGTGCCGGCGGTTGCGGCTGGTTGGATTGGGCGCCCGGAATACCGCTGGCGCCGATCGCGGTCGTACTCTGCGATTCGCTCGATTGCTGGCTGCGTACGGTGGAAGTCTTGGTGTCCTGATTGGGCTCGTAGATTTCGGCCGCCTGTTCCTGTACCGAGAAATCGACCTCGGCGCTGGCTTCGGCGTGCACGTTCTGCGCGCCGACAATGGGGGCGATGATGGATTCGACGCGGCGGGCGATATTCTGCTGCAGCGTTTCGACATAC
>CBILOJ010000075.1:0-8991 GCA_966238525.1 uncultured Methylophilaceae bacterium
GGGTGATGCTCGCGCAGCTGATCGAACGCGCGGGCCTGACGCCGCGCGCGTTGCAGGGACTGCTCGTCGCATCCGATGGCAACGCCACCCAGGTGCTGTTCCAGGTCGGACCGTCGTCGCTGAAGCAGCGATCCGTCGTGCTGGACAAGGTGCAGGCGCATCTGGATCAGGGCAAGCTCGTGCGTACGCTGGGTCTGGATGCCGATCAGCTCGCGTTGGTCAAGCCGTTGTGCCTGATCACGGTCAAGCCCGTGATGTATCTCGCCAACGTCAACGAAGACGGCTTCAGCAATAATCCGCTGCTGGAAAAAGTACAGGCACTCGGCCGTGAGGAACATGCGCCCGTGGTAGCCATCTGCGCCAAGATGGAAAGCGAAATCGCCGACCTCGAGGACGAAGACAAGGCCCTGTTTCTTGAAGAAATGGGCCTGGAAGAGCCTGGGCTGGATCGCGTGATCCGCGCGGCCTACGATCTACTCGGCCTGCAGACCTACTTCACCGCCGGCGTCAAGGAAGTGCGCGCCTGGACCGTACGCAAGGGCTCAACCGCGCCGCAGGCGGCCGGTGTCATCCATACCGACTTCGAACGCGGTTTCATTCGTGCCGAGGTCATCGCCTACGACGAATACGTCAAGCACAAGGGCGAGCAAGGCGCCAAGGAAGCCGGCAAGATGCGGCTCGAGGGCAAGGAATACATCGTGCACGATGGCGATGTCATGCATTTCCGCTTCAACGTCTGAGGCCTATCGGCAAGCAAAATAAAATCGGGGAAGCGAAAGCTTCCCCGATATGCACAAGAACAAATGCTTACTTGTTCTTCTGGTTTTGCTGGCTACCAGATTTCGATTGCTGCTCGCTACGGCCCGAAGCGTTACGCGAAGGACTGCTTTTCTGCTGCTGACCTTGGCTACCCGATTTGGATTGCTGCTGAGCCGATTTGCCGCTATTTTGATTGCTTGCCATGTTGGAACTCTCCTTCCCAAATTGATTGAAGCCCAGTTGTCGGCATACGCTGCCAAGGGTGATTAAGCCGACTTCGTGGACCAGACACTAGCAACGTGAAAACCATCTTATGCGGGCCGCTCGCGGTTCCCTATCAGCGTTTTTCTGATTCAAGTGTCAGAACTTGTAGGACGTGCGAACGCGCTACTCACGGGCAATCTCAACCGTTTTCCTTTTGACAGCAGACGGGCTGGAAATATAGAATAGCGGACTTTGCAAATCCGGCTTCCGGTGATGTAGCTCAGCTGGTTAGAGCACAGGATTCATAATCCTGGGGTCGAGAGTTCAAGTCTCTCCATCACCACCAATGCAAACGGCTCGCAGCGATGCGGGCCGTTTTTTTATGCCTGCCGATCCTGCACGGCCAGGGTGGTATTCAACCGTGCAGATGGCGCTCGCTAACCGATCAACTGCTGCTCGCGCTTGGCATCGGACCAACCCAGATGGAAGAACTGCCCGCGCGGCTGATCGGTGCGCTCGTAGGTATGCGCGCCGAAATAGTCGCGCTGCGCCTGTAGCAGATTCGCCGGCAAACTCGCGCTGCGATAGCCGTCGAAATACGACAAGGCAGCACAGAAGGCCTGGGCAGGAATGCCGCAATTGATGGCGAGGCTGGCGATGTGCCGCCAATCCTGCTGCCGCGCATGCAGCTCATCGGTGAAGTAGCGGTCCAGCATGAGGTTGGTCAGCTGCGGATCGTTCTGGTAGGCATCGGTGATTTTCTGCAGGAACTGGGCGCGGATGATGCAGCCGCCGCGCCAGATCTGGGCGATCTCGCCAAAATTCAGCGCCCAGTCGTACGCAGCCTGTGCGCTCGTCATGAGCTGGAAGCCCTGTGCGTAGGCGCAAATCTTGGAGCAGTAGAGCGCATTCTTGATGCCGGCGATGGTGGCGGCACGGTCGCTCTGCGGCTGCACTTGCGGGCCGCGCAGGATGCTGCTTGCGGCCACGCGCTGCTCCTTGATCGCCGACAGGAAGCGGGCATAGACGGCGGCGGCGATGGCATTGGCCGGAATGCCGAGTTCCAGCGCGTTGACCGCAGTCCACTGACCCGTGCCCTTCTGTCCTGCGGCGTCCAGCACCATGTCGACGAGATAGTTGCCGCTGGCGGGATCCTTCTGCTGCAGGATATCGGCGGTGATTTCGACCAGATAGCTCGACAACTCGCCGCGATTCCATTCGGCAAACACCTGGCCGATCTCGCCGGCGTTCATGCCCAGCAGATGCTTCATCAGCCAATAGGCTTCGCAGATGAGCTGCATGTCGATGTATTCGATGCCGTTATGCACCATCTTCACGTAATGGCCGGCGCCGTTCTCGCCGATGTAGGCGGTGCACGGCACGCCTCCCGTGACCGGCTTGCCCGGTGCTGCGCCTTCCAGCGGCTTGCCCGATGCCGGATCGACCTTGGCGGCGACGGCGCGCCAGATCGGTTCGATCTCGGCCCAGGCGGTTGGCGCTCCGCTCGGCATCAGCGACGGACCGAAGCGCGCACCGATCTCGCCACCCGAAATGCCGGAGCCGACAAACTGGATGCCCTGCGCGCGCAACGCTTTTTCGCGGCGTATGGTGTCGGTCCACAGCGCATTGCCGCAGTCGATGATGATGTCGTCGCGCTCGAGATGCGGCAGCAGGCGTTCTATGGTGTCGTCGGTAGCGCTGCCGGCCTTGACCAGCAGAATGATCTTGCGTGGACGCGCGATGCTGGCGACGAAAGCCGCCAGATCCTCGAAGCCCGTGACCCGCTCGGCGGCGGGCTCGGTCTCGCGGCAGGCGGCGATGAATTCCGTCGTCTTTGCCGGATTGCGGTTGAATACAGATACCGTGTAGCCATGATCCGCGATGTTCAAGGCGAGGTTCTGTCCCATGACGGCCAAACCGATCAGGCCGATATCAGAAGCATTTGTGTTCATAAATCCCGAGTCTCTGGTTGTTGATATTGTTGTAGCGTCGTCGCGCCCAAGATCGGAACTGCGCACTCTTCAGGCAGCAGCAGACGTGCAACCAGACAACTCGGTACCGGCTTGGTTCCGGCCCGGCCGGCCAGCAGGCCGATTCTGCCGCTTGCCGGTATGAGGCGGTGGATTGGCGTTAAGGCCTGGTCAACGCCGATTCGTCATGGTCAATGTCGACGATGGGCCTGGCATCGCGTGGCGTAGGCTCCATGCTCAAAGCCGGCGGTTCGGTAAAAGCCGCCGCCGTGCCGTTGTAGCTGGTGCCGGCCAGCGGCTCCTTCATGGGTTGCACGTGTTGGCGTTCCCACAGTTTTTTCGCGCCGATGACGATAACCCCCAGCATTGCGCCCTTGGCCATGGTACCGATCATATTTCTCAGCATGATTGTTCCTCCGCGTCGAGTTAAAAGCTCCCAGCCTAACGCCCCGCCGTCGGCGCCGGAATCGGACAATGCGAAAACCGCTGTAGGACGACGCCTCCATGCAGATTATGTTCGTCGCTTAACAAACGTTTACGCAACATAGGCTTACAGTAGCTGAACCATTATTCGAGGAGATCGAAATGAACAAGCTGATTACGCTGGTGATTGCAGTACTCGCCCTGTCCGGCATCCATCCGCTGGTTTACGCCGATGAGGAGAGCAAGACCGTCATCAAGAAGAGTGTGGACGTGGATGACCCGGACAAGGAAGTCACCGAGGAAGTGACCAAGGAAACCGACGACGGTGAATCGACCTATACGCGCGAAACCACGATAGACAACGACGACGATTCATCGAGCAGCACGACTACGACCACCACGACAACCGATGACTAGCGGAGCCGTGTAGCATCATGCCGGTATTCAAGGTCGTATTCAGCAATGAAACCGCACCAATGGCATCGGCCGCGCCGCCCGACTTCAGCTTCAATGTCGAGGCGGCGTCGGCCGACGATGCGCTCGGGCTGGCCGAAATCGAGTTCGCGCAAAAGCACCCACAGAAGCTGCGCAGCTATTACCGCGCACACCTGGCGGCCAATAAAGCCGGTTCCGGTGACAGCGTGCAGCATTTTGAGCGCACGACGCCGCTCAACCCCGACCAATAACGTCCATCTCCGGCCGCATAGCCTGGGCCGGGGATTTTTTCATCTGGCAGAAATAGCGGACGATTATCATCACCTTTCAAGTAAATTCAAGAAATCACTGGTAATCTCTTGTCCCAATTAGGTATCCTATAAAGCAAATAAAATGCAGCTATTAAACACCATGCACGACACCGCATTCATCGGGCGCCAGCCCATACTCGACCGAAAGCAGATGATCATCGGCTACGAGCTGCTGTTCCGTCACAGTGCCAGTGCCGCCTCGGCCGAAGTCGTCGATGACATCAAGGCCTCTTCCCGGGTACTCATGAATACGGTATCCGAGATGGGTACGCAATGGCTGCTCGGCGACAAGCTCGCCTTCATCAATGTCAACGAGGAATTCATGCGCAGCGACCTGCTGCAGCTGCTGGTGCCGCAACGCACCGTGCTCGAGGTGCTGGAAACCGTAACCCCCAGCCCCGACGTGATCCGGCAGATGAACAAGCTGCGCGTGCAAGGTTTCAAGATCGCGCTCGACGATTACGTACACACGCCGGAAAACGCCACGCTGCTGCCGAGCGCCGATTTCATCAAGTACGATGTCATGGCGCAGGGCCTGGATCGTTGCGGCCCGCTGATGAGCCTGGCCAAGTCGCTGGCGATCAGGATGATTGCGGAAAAGGTGGAGACACAGGAGGAGTTCGAGCGCTGCAAGAAGCTGGGTTTCGACTTTTTCCAGGGCTATTACTTTGCCAAACCGGAAATCCTGAGTACGCGTGCGCTCAATCCCGGGGTGCAAACCGTGCTCAATCTGCTCAACCTGGTGCGGCGCGATGCCGACATCCGGGAAGTCGAGCTCGGCTTCAAGCCTGACCCGGCGCTGGCCTACAAGCTGCTGCGCTACATCAATTCAGCCTGCTTCGGCTTTCCGCACAAGATTCTGTCCCTGCGCCAGGCGCTGACCATTCTCGGCACCAAGCAGCTTTACCGCTTCCTGACGCTGCTGCTGATCACTGCCGTGGACAAGAATACGTCGGCGGCACTGGTCAAGACCGCGATCACGCGCGGTCGCTTGGCCGAACTGCTGGGCAGCGATCATTTCGACCAAGGCGGCCGCGACAATTTGTTCATCGTTGGTATTTTTTCGCTGCTCGACGTCATGCTCGACATGCCGATGGAACAGGTGCTGGAAAAGCTCGACCTGTCCGAGCCCATCAACGAAGCCCTGCTGTACAAGCAAGGTGTCTATGGGCCATTTTTGCAGCTCACCGAAGCCTACGAGGGTGAAGATGTATCGGAGATCAGCAAGCTGGCCGATCACTTGAATTATTCGCCGTCCAAACTCAACGCCTGCCATTTTGCCGCGCTGGCCTGGGCCGAAAGCCTCACCGCCTGAGTCAGTGATATTGCGGCAATGAGGTAAACCCGGCCGCGTTCAGAAACCCAGGCTTTCCAGCAGGTCGTCTACCTGCTCCTGATTGGCGACGGCATCGCTGGTTTTCTCCGGGTTGATCTGCGGCCCGTTGAGCAAGCCGGAATCCTTCTTCGGCGTGCTCGGCGTAAAATCGATCAGCAGCTGCACCAGTTGCTGTTCCAGCCCCTGGGCCAGCTCGGTGATTTTCTTGATGACCTGACCGGTCAGATCCTGGAAATCCTGCGCCATCATGATCTCCATCAGCAGCGCCTTGGTCTCGTCGGTGCTCTTGCCGGCATCCTCGAGAAAGTGCAGCGTCTGCTGCGCCACCGCGTCATACTCGCGCTTGAACGAGGGCGTCGCCAATACCTGCTGCCACTGCTGCTTGAGCGCGCCGGCGGCGGCTGCGCTGTCATCCTGCAATGGTATGGCCTTGTCGATGGCATTGAGCACGCGCTCCGCCGCCTGTTCGGTCATGCGCGCCACATATTGCAGCCGGTCGCGCGCATCGGGGATTTCGTTAGCGGCTTTTTCCAGCAACTTGTCAAAGCCCAGGCCGCGCAGGCTATCGTGCAAACTGCGCGTCATCTGGCCGATGCGGTTGAGCATCTCGTCCTGGCCGGACATGGCCTCCTCCTGCAGAGCAGGCTGCAAAAGCTCGCTCCCCATCTCAGGCTCCCGCTTTTTCGAGCTTTTCGAAGATCTTGCCCAGCTTCTCGTCCAGGGTCGCCGCAGTGAATGGTTTCACCACGTAGCCGTTGGCGCCGGCCTGGGCGGCGGCAATGATGTTTTCCTTCTTGGCCTCGGCCGTCACCATCAGTACCGGCAGATGCGCCAGCGCCGCGTCGGCGCGGATGTTCTGCAGCATGGTCAGGCCGTCCATGTTGGGCATGTTCCAATCGGAGATGACGAAATCGAAAGTGCCGCTCCTGAGCTTGCTCAGGCCCATGACGCCATCCTCGGCCTCGTCGACATTGGTATAGCCCAGGTCCTTGAGCAGGTTCCTGACGATGCGTCGCATGGTCGAAAAATCGTCGACCACAAGAAATTTGGTATTGGGACTCGCCATTTGATACTCCGTAATCAATGCTGTTCGGTGCCGCCGGGCGTCAAGGCGAACGGCGGCTTTAAGCCATTATCGGCTACGGCGCGTAAAGCTTGAGCGTGAACTCAGCGCCAAAAGCCGTTCTGATCGCCCGTTTGCCGATTGCACCTGCTCAGACCCGTAGCGCACGCGCATGATGTTCCTGGGCAAGATGCTCCAACACGATGCCGGGCAGATCGTTCAGGGGCGCAATCTCGTGCACGCCACCGACCGCAATCGCTTCCTTGGGCATGCCGAACACCACGCAGCTCGCTTCGTCCTGGGCGACATTGAATGCGCCCGCTTCGCGCATGCGCAGCATGCCGGCGGCGCCATCCTTGCCCATGCCGGTCAGGATCACACCCACGCAATTCTTGCCGGCCGTCTTCGCCGCAGAATCGAACAGCACGTCGACCGCAGGGCGATGGCGGTTTACCGGTGGTCCCTGATCGAGCTTGGTTACATAATTGGCGCCGCTACGTGCCAGCAGCAGATGCGAATCGCCCGGTGCGATGAAAGCGTGACCGGGCAGGATGCGCTCGTCGCCCTGGGCTTCGCTCACGGTGATCTTGCACAAGCTATCGAGGCGCTTGGCGAAGGAACGGGTGAAACCGGGCGGCATGTGCTGCGTGATGAGGATGCCGGGCGCATCGGACGGCATTTGCATCAGGAACGATTTGACCGCTTCGGTGCCGCCGGTGGAAGCACCGATGATGATGAGCTTTTCGCTGCTGATAAGAGGGTTGTCCAGGCTCGGCAGACGGACACCGCCAGGGGCGGTCGTGTCACGGCGTACGATACGCGCCTGAGCGGCTGCGCGCAGCTTGTCTGCGATGAGTTCGGCGAAATCGCGCATGCCGTCGGCAATGGACAGCTTGGGTTTGGTGACGAAATCGATGGCACCGAGTTCCAGCGCACGCATGGTGATTTCCGAACCGCGCTCGGTCAGCGACGAGATCATGACCACCGGCATCGGCCGCAGCCGCATCAGGCGCTCGAGGAAATCCAGCCCGTCCATCTTGGGCATTTCGACGTCCAGGGTCAGCACATCGGGATTGGTCTGCTTGATCAATTCGCGCGCCACCAGCGGATTGGGCGCGGCGCCAACCACTTCAAGCCCGGGCTGGCTGTTGATGATCTCGGTCAGGATGCTGCGTATCAGTGCCGAGTCGTCGACGATCACTACCTTGATGTTTTTCATGCTGCCTCTGCTGCCCTTGCTGTTGTTATTGGCGACTGCCGTTAGAACAATTCCACCTCGCCCGCCACCGCGCTGCTTTGCAGATGGCTGGCATACGTCTGTTCGCGCTTGACGATGGTGTAGTTGTTCATCTGCTTGAGTTTTTTCACCAGCACACGCCCGGTGTGGGGGAAAAAGTAGACCTTGCGCGGATAGACGTCGTTGAGGTCTTCGCCGGCGACGCGTATGCCTTCGGCGGCCAGGAACTTCTTGACGAAAGCGGCGTTGCGTTCGCCGACATTGAGCGCGGTAAAGGCCTTGAGCACGTTGCCGCCACCGAAGATCTTGGCTTCGAGGTTTTCGCGTCGCGCGCCCTGCTTCAGCAGGCGGTTGATCAGGATTTCCATGGCATAGCTGCCGTAGCGCATGGAAGCCGATACCGGGTTGTCCTTATCGGCCACGCCGCCTTCGGGCAGCATGAAATGGTTCATGCCGCCGATGCCGGATTTGACGTCGCGGATACAGGCCGACACGCACGAACCCAGCACGGTGACGATCACCATGTCGCGATCGGTACAGTAGTATTCGCCGGGCAGGATTTTCGCCGCGTCGCAGGCAAAGGTGCGGTCGAAATAGAGATTGGTGGCGAATTGCTCTTCGACGGCACTGCTCATCTGCTGCCCTGGACAAGAAGGCCGGCTGCTTCGCCTGCGCCAGGCACGCGCGCCTGCTGACGGCTCAGCTCATAGACCGTTTTGCCGCGCAGCCGGAAAGCCTGCGAGGCGTACAGGAAATTCTCGGAATGACCGCCGAACAGCAGCGCCTCCGGCTTCATCAGCGGTGCGAAGCGATTCAGTATCGTCGCCTGCGTCTGCTTGTCGAAATAGATCATGACGTTGCGGCAAAAAATGGCGTCGAACGGCCCGCTCACCGGCCAGTTCTGCGCCAGCAGGTTCAGCGGCTGAAAACTGACCAGCGCACGCACTTCATCGCGCACCTTGGCCAATCCGGCATTGGCACCTGAACCCTTGAGAAAAAACTTGCGGCGCCGCTCGTCGGACAGGCGCTCCACCCGCTCGTACGCATAAACGCCGCGGGCAGCGGTAGCCAGCACATTGGTATCGATATCGGTGGCGATGATCTCGACCGGCGGCTTCAGCGACCCGAAAGCCTCGCAAGCCGTCATCGCGATCGAATACGGTTCCTCGCCGGTCGAGCTGGCCGAACACCAGATCGAGATCGGTGCACGCACGCGCCGCAGGTGCTCGGCCAGGATCGGAAAATGATGCGCT
>CBILOJ010000076.1:0-8975 GCA_966238525.1 uncultured Methylophilaceae bacterium
AGCTTTTTGAACGCGGTGACGTAGACATTGTGCTGCGTATCGTCAGCCGTGCCGACCGCATAGGCGTTGCCGACCGTGCCCAGCATGCAGGCGAGCGCCAGAAGCCGGGTGTTGCGGTTGCGTGTTGTTTGCATAATGTTCCTTTGCTGAAATCTTGGATCCGGCGTTAGAGCGGTTTGTTGCCGCTGATGACGCGGATCAGGATGATGACGATCGCAATCACGAGCAGTACGTGAATGAAACCGCCGACGGTGTAGGAAGACACCAGACCCAATAGCCACAAAATGAGCAGAATGACAGCAATGGTATAAAGCATGTTTTTCTCCCGCATGATGAATGAAATGGCCGCCGGGGCGGCTCCCCTTACTGGCTGCCATGGTACATAGCGGCAGGGGTCGCGTATGTACGATATACAACACAGCAGTAGTCCGGAAGCCGCTCGCGGGCGGGCGTCAGCGTGGTTTAGCCGCGGGCGGATAGCGGCGTCGTCGGCGGCTCGGCGTCAAACAGCAGGCGAGAGATACGGCTGGCGGCATTTGCCAGCTGATGCAGGCAGTTCTGCTGTTGCGCGGCATTGAGCCAGCCCGTGATGTAGGTGGTACCGATGGCGGCGACCGGATAGCCGTCGCGGTCGAGAATGGCCATGCCGAAGCCACTGGTACTGCGGTCGAGCACGATGTCGTCATAGGTACCGTAGCCGTTGCGCAGGGCCGCCGCCAGAGTCTGGCGGAAGCCGGTTTCGTCGAAGCCCTCAATGCGGTGGTAGCGCGACATATTGGCATCGACGATGGCTTGCACTTCAGTGCCTGGCATGTGGGCAAACATGCCCATGCAGCTCGGGCTCATGCCGAGCGGTCCGCGCATGCCGACCCAGCCGCGGCCGGCCTGAATCTGCGATTCGCTTTCGAACCTGCCGATGCACACCATGTCGAGTCCGGCGCGGACGCTGAGATAGACCACCTGTCGCAACGTCGCCGCGAGCTGGCTTAGTTCGGTGCTGGCGATGCGTTCCAGCGGGTAACGCGTGATAGCCGAATAACCGAGGGCGGCGAGATCGGGACCGAGGTTGAAGCGCGCCGTCTGCGCATCGCGTTCCACCCAGCCCAGCGCCATCAGCCTGTCGAGCACGCGATGTATGGTCGGTCGCGGCAGACCCGTACGGGCCACCAGCTCGGTCAGCGAGCTGCCCTTGCGCGAGCCGCGCGCGATGGTGGTCACCAGCAGTGCGGCACGATTCAGGCTGCCGGGCTGCCCGGCTTCCTTTGCAGGCGAGTGCTTTCTGGGATCGGAAGTCATATCGGTATCCATTAAACGGACACAATTATCATAGCGTCAAATTGCCATGCTACATGGCGAATTATTATGATGATACTCATCAAGCGCCTGAACCGGCGCTCACACTTAAATCCAATTAATCCGATAATCGGACAAGGAGAATTGCATGACCGATATTTACGGCCGGCAGCATCGGGCGCTGCAGCAGGATTTCGCCACCGAAACGCTGGCGGATGCGGTCAGCGCCAGCATCGTGCTGCCCGAGATTCCCGACGAGCACCAAGGCTTCATCGAAACGCGAGACCTGTTCTTCCTGACCACGATCGATCACCGCGGCTTTCCTACCTGCTCATACAAGGGCGGCAACCCGGGTTTCGTGCGCGTGATCGACCGCAAGACGCTGGCGTTTCCGAGCTTCGACGGCAACGGCATGTATTTATCCATGGGCAATATCACCGCCAATCCCAAGATCGGCATGCTGTTCATCGACTTCGAAACGCCGCACCGCGTGCGTGTGCACGGTACTGCCAGCATCGATCCCGACGATCCGCTCAAGGCCGAGATTCCCGGAGCCGAGCTCGTGGTGCGGGTCAAGGTCAGTGAAATTTTCGTCAACTGCCCGCGCTACATCCATCGCTACCAGCGAATTGCCGCCTCGCACTACGTGCCGCAGGCGGATTGTCCGGCGCCGTTGCCGCAATGGAAACGCATAGACGAACTGCAGGGTGCATTATCGCTGCAGGAAAAGCAGGCCGTGGAAAAGCTGGGCACCATCACCGCCGGGCAATACGGCGAGCTGGTGATGAAGGGCGAGGCCTGAGCAGTAAGTCTCACTATTGCCGATAGTTGCTGCTAGCGCTGGCCGGCAGCGTATTCCCCACCCGAAAGCAAAGGAGTCATCATGTCGAAAATCAATGCGGCTACATTCTCGGCTTCCGTCCTCACCCTGCTGACGCTGCTGGCCATGAGCCGGTTTCCCGCCGTGCCGTTGTGGGCAATGTTCCTTGCCTGGGCCTGCTTCTTTCATCTCGGCGGCGGCGACCAATCCGGCGCAGCGGTGCTCAAGGTCAATGCGCACATGGGCCTGGGCGCGTTCGCTTCCTGGCTGTCGGCCCTGCTGCTGTTCGCCAACCCGTTCGCAGGCCCCTGGGCCGAATTGCTGTGGGGGCCGGTGGTGATCGCGGCCGCCATCGGCCTGCTCATGCGTACCAGCTTGATTGCCTGGCTGGCGGCCACTCCGGCGATCATCTATGGCTATGCCGCGATCTGGGCTTTTCTCGGCATACCCGGTCGCTTCGACGCTGCCGTGCTGCGTTCGTGGAGCATGGAGAATGCGCTGCTGGCCGTGCTCGTTGCCGTCCTGCTCGGCACCTGCCTGGGCTATGCCAATGCCTGTCTCGTCAACTGGCTCACGCGCGAGCGCGGCGTGGCGGCCGGGCTCGCGCGCTAGCAGTCCAATTGTCCCGCCGTATGGGCGCGGTAAGACATACATTTAACCGCTGATGCGCTTCAATAGGCGCCATGCGCGACCACAACGAGATAGCCCGGCGCTGGGATTGCCTGATCATAGGCGCCGGACCGGCCGGTCTGACGGCGGCCGTTTATCTTGCCCGCTACCGGCGCAGCGTAATAGTTATCGACAATGGCCGCAGCCGCGCTGCGCTGATCCCGCTTAGCCGTAACCTGCCCGGCTGCGCCCAGGGCGTCGCCGGCGAAGATTTCCTGCGCTGCCTGCATGCGCAAGCGGCGAAATACCAGGTACACGTGCGTACGGGCACCGTTATGGCCTTGCAGCATGCAGCCGGGGGTTTTGCCGCCCAACTGGATGATGATCTTTCGTTGCGAGCGCGCGCCGTGCTGCTCGCCACCGGCGTGGTCGACAACCGGCCCGATCCGCCGATCAAAAACTGGGACGCAGCCGTCAAGCATGGCTGCGTGCGCTTGTGTCCGATATGCGATGGCTTTGAAGTCATCGACCAGTCGGTTGCGCTGATCGCGCCTGCAGCCAACCGCGTGGAACACGCGCTGTTTCTTACCACCTATACGCCCCGGCTGACCTTGTTCTGCCATAACGATGCGCTGCCGCTGACCGGGCGTGAACGAACACAACTGGCGGCGGCCGGTGTCGTTTGCGTGGAGGAGCCGATTATCGGCATTGAGATCAGTGCGGCCATGCAGCCCGTGATTCGTCTCCGCGACAGCGTACACACCTTCGATGCGCTCTATCCCATGCTTGGCGAAACGGCACATTCGCGGCTGGCGCTGGACTTGGGTGCCGAATGCGCCGAGGATGGCCGGCTTGTCGTCAATGACAAGCAGGCGACCTCGGTCGCGGGGCTGTACGCCGCCGGTGATGTCGTCAATAACCTGAACCAGATTACCGTGGCCTGCGCGCAAGCCGCGGTGGCTGCCACCGATATACATAACCATCTGCGCCACCACGCGCTTTAAGGCAAACAAAAACCCGCCGCAGCGGGTTCTTGCGCATGACCGGCCGGAAAGCCGACGATTTACCGGGCGCTGCCGCGGCGGAAGAAATTGACGATGGCCAGCAGTATCACGGCGCCGAGGAAGGAAACCAGCAGCGAACCGATGCTGAAATCGTTCTGGTTGATGGTGCCGGTGCCGAACAGCGGCGCCAGTAGCCAACCGCCAAGAAGCGCGCCGACGATGCCGACGATGATGTTGAGCAATAGACCCTGCTGTGCGTCGGTCTTCATGACCAGGCTGGCGAGCCAGCCCAATATGCCGCCGATGATGATCCAAATGATAAAACTCATGATAAGCCTCCTGAACGTATAGTTATTGGCAAACCATTGTCGATGCGGAGCGGCGGGGTATTCGGTACGCGAGCGTACAGAGCGGGTAAATTACAAGCCCGGGCGCGGCCTCGGCACCTGGCTGGCGGCCGGTCTGATATATGGCGCGGCAAAGCCGGGCTCGTCCCACAGATCATCGAGCGAGTTCGGTTCCAGCAGCGACTGGCCGTTATAACGCGCGCGTTCCTGTGCCATGGTTTCATAGACGAGCTTGCGTACGCGCATGATGGAACCCAGCGGCCGGTGCGCGGCAATGCCATGCCACGGGCTGAACGCCATGCCATCGTCGATGGCGCTGGATCGGGTTTCGCTCCAGGCCAGTTGCGACGGTACGCGGATGCGCGCCACCGCGACATACGGACTCAGATCTTCGGGCCAGACCCTAGCCGCGTCGTCTATGGGCATGGTCTCGAGATTGGTGCAAAGCTGCACGCGCAATTCCCATTCGGCATCGTGCTGCGCGAAGAAATCGAGCACGGCTTCACGCAGCGCGTTGGGCCTGCCGTTGACCTCCAGCGGTTCGCCGGTCAGCGCGCGCAACGCGGGAGAGACCG
The DNA here is from genome assembly GCA_966238525.1 of uncultured Methylophilaceae bacterium. Classification (GTDB taxonomy): domain Bacteria; phylum Pseudomonadota; class Gammaproteobacteria; order Burkholderiales; family Methylophilaceae; genus CBILOJ01. Next base: position 4,649 of record CBILOJ010000076.1, read on the forward strand.
GCGCCACGGCAACTTTCGCCATGTGGACGCCATACAGTAGGGGAACCTGGCTATAGAAAGTTTCGCCGAGAATGTGCGTCTCGGGCTGGCCGCCCAGATTCTTGATCTTGGCACTCGGCGCGCCCACGCTTTCCAGCGTTTTCTCCACGCCGCGCAAGGTGGCGGAAAACAGTTTCTTGAGCCATTCGACGTGATCGGTGGTCTTGCTCAGCAACTGCAGGTTCTTGACGAAATGCCTGGCATCCGCCACCGTGAAAGCCGGGCCATTGGCGAGTACGAAATCCTGGGTCACGTCGCCCGTCGAACCGGGCAGGCGTTGGCCCTGCACGCCTACCACCTTGAGTGCGAGTCCGCGCGGGGTGGAAACACTGTCGTCGAGAATGTCGCCGGGCGAAGTCGACAGGCGCAGGGCAACCGGCAGCGTGCAAGGCTCGGCGAACATGCCCTGGGCGTAGTGCCTGGGCAAGTTGCCGAGCACCTCGATTTCACCGAGCAGCAGGCCATGGCTCTTGGCGTGCACGCTGCGCATGGCATGGCCGCAATGGCGTGTCGTCGTGGCGCTGATGTCGCGCAGGGCATCCAGCAGCGCGGCACGCGTTTGCGCTTCATCCTCTTCGGATTTTTCCAGTACCGGGTGGTAGCGCAATGGCGCAATGTCAGGGTAATCGGACATGGGCAGTTCCTCTAAGCTGATAAGAACGTCAAGATGGGTACACTGGGCTGCGGCTCAGCCGTTGATGATTTCGCCGCCGTTGGGATGCAGCACCTGGCCGGTCATATAGGAAGAATCGCGCGAAGCCAGGAAGACATAGCTCGGTGCGACTTCACTGGGTTGGCCCGGGCGCCCGAGTGGCTCGTCAGCACCGAAATTGGCGACCGCCTCCGGCGGGAACGTGGCCGGAATCAGCGGTGTCCAGATCGGCCCGGGCGCCACCGCGTTGACGTAGATGCCTTTCTTGACCAGTTGCTTGGACAGCGAGCGCGTGTAAGCGACGATTGCGCCTTTGGTTGCAGAATAATCGAGCAGGTGCTCGCTGCCGCGGTAAGCGGTCACCGAGGCGGTATTGATGATGTGCGCGCCGTGCTTGAGATAAGGCAGCGCCGCCTTGACCGTATAGAACATGGAAAAGATATTGGTGCGGAAGGTTTTCTCGATCTGCTGGCGGCTGATGTCGGCTATCGATTGCTGCGGATACTGCTGCGCCGCGTTGTTGACCAGGACGTCGAGGCGGCCGAAGCGGTCGATCGCCGCTTCGATGACGGCGCGGCAGAAGGCCTCGTCGCCGACGTCGCCTGCCATTGCCACGCACTGACGGCCGCTATCCTCGATTAGCTGCCGGGTTTTCTCCGCATCTTCATGTTCGTCGAAATAGGCGATGACAATGTCGGCGCCCTCCTTGGCGTAGACGACGGCGATGGCGCGCCCGATACCGCTGTCGCCGCCGGTGATGACGGCCACCTTGCCCTTGAGCTTGTCGCTGCCCTGGTAGTCGGGCTCGATGTAGACCGGCTGCGGATGCATCTGGTTTTCGTGGCCGGGCTGGTCATTCTGGTGCTGGGGCGGGTTGATCGATTGCTGGGGCTGCGCATTCATGACGGATTCCTGTGCGAGGCGGGATGAACGTCTCACAATGGGAAAAAAGCGCGCGCTATTCTGTACGCTGCACAACGTAGGCCTTGGCGACGCGGCGCAAAAAAAACGGCAGCGCCAGGCTGCCGTAAGGGGGTGTGAAGAATCAGCTGCGGATCAAATGATCGAAAGCGCCCAGCGCCGCCTTCGAGCCTTCGCCCAGGGCGATGACGATCTGCTTGTAAGGCACGGTGGTAACGTCGCCGGCGGCGAACACCCCGGGCAAGGATGTCTGGCCGTAGCTGTTGACCTCGATCTCGCCGTACTTGCTCAAGTCCAGCGTGCCCTTGAGCCAATCGGTATTGGGCAACAGGCCGATCTGCACGAAGACGCCGTCGACATGCAGCTGATGCGTTTCGCCGCTGACGCGATCCTTGTAGGCGAGGCCGTTGACCTTCTGGCCGTCGCCGTGGATCTCGGTGGTCTGTGCATTCACCACCACGTCGACATTGGGCAGGCTGTTGAGCTTGTCGACCAGGATGGCATCGGCGCGCAGCTTGTCGGCGAACTCGAGCAGGGTCACGTGTGCGACCAGGCCGGCAAGGTCGATCGCCGCTTCCACGCCCGAGTTGCCGCCGCCGACCACCGCTACCGGCTTGCCCTTGAACAGGGGACCGTCGCAGTGCGGGCAGTAAGCCACGCCGTGGCCGCGGTATTCCTGCTCGCCGGGCACGTTGAGTTCCTTCCAGCGCGCGCCGGTGGCAATGATCACGGTCTTGCTCTTGAGCACGGCGCCATTGGCAAGCTTGACATCGATGAGGTCGACGCCGGGCACCAGCGCTTCGGCGCGTTGCAGGCTCATGATGTCGACGTCGTAGCTCTTGACGTGCTCCTCGAGCGCCATCACCAGCTTGGGGCCTTCGGTCGCCTTGACCGAGATGAAGTTCTCGATGCCGAGCGTATCCATGACCTGGCCGCCGAAACGGTCGGCGACGATGCCGGTGCGTATGCCCTTGCGTGCGGCATAGACTGCGGCCGATGCGCCGGCCGGACCGCCGCCGACGATGAGCACGTCATAAGGCGCCTTGGCCGACAGCTTCTCGGCGTCGCGCTGGGCGGCGCCGGTGTCGATCTTGGCCAGGATCTCGCCGAGCTCCATGCGGCCGGCGCCGAATTCCTTGCCGTTGAGGTAGATGGTCGGCACCGCCATGATCTGGCGCTGCTCGACTTCCTGCTGGTAAAGGCCGCCGTCTATCATGACGTGCGTGATGTTCGGGTTGAGCACCGCCATGAGGTTGAGCGCCTGCACGACTTCCGGGCAGTTGTGGCAGGTCAGCGAAACGAAGGTTTCGAAATGAAACGGTCCCTCGAGCTGCTTCACCTGCTCGATGACGTCGGCCTCGACCTTGGGCGGGTGGCCGCCGACCTGTAGCAGGGCCAGCACCAGCGAGGTGAATTCGTGGCCGAGCGGAATACCGGCAAAGCGCAGGCCGATCTTTTCGCCGGGCCGGTTGAGCGAGAACGAAGGCGCACGTTCGTTAGCGTCATGGCGCAGCTCGAGCGAAATCTTGGCGGACAGGCCGCTGATTTCCTCGAGCATTTCCTGCATCTCGCGCGATTTATCGCTGCCATCGAGGTTGGCCACGATTTCGATCGGTTGCGTGACCCGCTCCAGGTAAGCCTGCAGCTGGCCCTTGATATTGGCATCTAACATGTTGCGGTTTCCGTTCTCAGATATCGTTAAAGAGCCCGGGCAGACAATGCCCGGGCCGGTACTACAATTGCAGCCTTAGATCTTGCCGACGAGGTCCAGCGACGGGGTGATCGTCGCCGCGCCTTCATTCCACTTGGCCGGGCAGACCTGGCCGGGATTCTTGGCCACGTATTGTGCAGCCTTCAGCTTGCGCAGGGTTTCCTTGACGTCGCGTGCGATGGCGTTGTCATGGATTTCCAGCGTCTTGATCACGCCTTCGGGATTGATGATGAAGGTGCCGCGCAGTGCCAGGCCTTCTTCTTCGATATGCACGCCGAATGCGTGGGTCAATTGGTGGGTCGGGTCGCCGACCAGCGGGAACCTGGCCTTGCCGACGGCAGGCGAGGTCTCGTGCCATACCTTGTGCGAAAAATGCGTATCGGTGGTGACGATGTAAACCTCGGCGTCCAGTTTCTGGAACTCGGCGTAGTTATCGGCAGCATCCTCGACTTCAGTCGGGCAGTTGAAGGTGAACGCAGCAGGCATGAAAATCACAACAGACCATTTGCCCTTAAGGTTGGCTTCGGTAATGTCAATGAAGTTGCCATTGTGGAAGGCGCTGGCCTTGAACGGCTGGACTTGGGTATTGATAAGGGACACGGTTACTTTCCTTTCCTGTGAAGATGAATATGAAGAATCGCTATTCTATGAGAATGCAATTAATAGCGCCAATTGATTAATGCAAAAATATCAATATAAAAAACCTATCAACATTCCGCGCGCCATTTTCGCAAGCCCTTGTTCAATGATACGCATGGACAACGGATGTGGGAGGATTCCTACAGCGCTTTCAGCCACTGCTGGCATTCAGTTGCAGGGCTTTAGGTTAATGTGAAGGCGGGTCTATCGATTTTCAATCGATGCGATTAGCAGTCCAACTTCACACTACGGAGAAATAAAATGCTCAAGTATCTAGTGATCATGACTGGTCTCGTCTGCACGCTGTTGCTGTCCGCCTGCAACACGATGGAGGGCATGGGGCAGGATATCCAGAAAGGCGGCGA
>CBILOJ010000077.1:0-8864 GCA_966238525.1 uncultured Methylophilaceae bacterium
CCACGCCGACAATGCCGAAGCTTTTCGCTTCATTCAGCGGAACATTGACGCAGGCGACCGTCATGTCGGCCTTGTTGTGCACATGGGTAGCCAGCATCTGGCCGTAGTCCATCTTGTAGATATGGTCGCCGGCCAGGATCAGCACATGCTCGGGGCTACTGTTGCGCAAGATGTCCAGGTTCTGGAATATGGCATCGGCCGTGCCCTTGTACCATTGCTGTTGAGCCCGTTGCTGCGCGGGAAGCAGATCCACGTATTCGTTGAATTCGCCGCTCAGGAAGCCCCAGCCGCGCTGTATGTGGCGCATGAGGCTATGCGAGTTGTACTGGGTGACGACGCCGATGCGGCGTATGCCGGAGTTGATGCAGTTGGATAGCGGAAAATCGATGATGCGGAACTTGCCGCCAAATGGTACTGCGGGTTTCGCCCGCCAGTTGGTGAGATCTTTAAGCCGGCTGCCGCGACCGCCGGCCAGAATCAGGGCAATGGTATTTTTCGTCAATACGCTGATGAAGCGTGCTGAGGCGGAATCCTGCTGCATTTTTGCCCTTCCTGATTTATAGTTTGGCTTGAATTCAGTCAGTAAAGCACGAACAGGAACATAGCACATCCCATGGCCCATCTCTGTACGATGATAGACAGGGAAATCAGCAGCTATCCAGTAAAATTGCGCCGTTTCACGGCCGGTTTTTAAAGACGACATTTTGGCGAAATCCAGACCAGTCTCCCCACTCAATCTCATCCTCGAAGCCAGGAGTTACGACCCTTTTGCTTATCTCGGCTTGCATGAACAGGCCGGACAATTCGTTTTCCGTGCGTTTCTGCCGCACGCCGAACGGGTATGGATCAAAACCGCGCAGGACTGGCAGCCGCTGCAGCGCAAACATGATCAAGGCTTGTACGAGTGGCACGGTGCAACCGCCCCGCCTCGCCCCTGTTTGCTGCGTATCGAAAGTGCTGGTGATCTTCATGAGCAGCATGACCCCTACACTTTCCATTCCGCCCTGACTGCTGACGAACTGCATCTCTTCGGCGAAGGTCGACTCAAGCTCGCCTACAAAATGCTGGGGGCGCACCTGGCCGAGCAGCAAGGCGTGCCTGGCGTGCGTTTCGCCGTATGGGCGCCAAATGCCGAAAGAGTCAGTGTCGTCGGCAATTTCAATCGCTGGGACGGCCGCATATCCCCGATGCGCATGCATGGTTCCAGCGGCATATGGGATATCTTCATTCCAGGCCTGAGTGCCGGGGAAATCTATAAATACGAAATCCGCAACCGCCATTCCGGCCAGGTGCAAACCAAGACCGATCCCTATGGTTTCAGCTTCGAGCAGCGCCCTGGCACGGCCGCCCAGGTGACGGCGATGGATCGCTACCACTGGCAGGATGAGGGCTGGATGCAAATGCGGGCCAGTGCAGATTGGCTGCATATGCCATTCAACTGCTATGAAGTGCATCTGGGGTCATGGCGCCGGGACGATCAGGCGCATTTCCTCGACTACCGCGAGCTGGCGGCGCAGCTGGTGCCCTACGTCAAAGACATGGGTTACACCCACATCGAGCTGCTGCCGGTTTCCGAGCATCCGCTCAATGAATCCTGGGGCTACCAGACCACCGGCTATTTCGGCGTTACCAATCGCTTTGGCACGCCGGATGATTTCCGTTATTTCGTCGATGCCTGCCATCAGGCCGGCATTGGAGTCATCCTCGACTGGGTTCCCGGCCACTTCCCCAAGGACGATTGGGCTCTGGCACGTTTCGACGGCACGCCGCTTTATGAGCACGAAGACCCGCGCCTGGGCGAACATCAGGAATGGGGTACTTATGTCTTCAATTATGGCCGCAACGAGGTGCGCAACTTCCTCATCGCCAGCGCCCATTACTGGCTGGCCGAGTTTCATATCGATGGCCTGCGCGTCGACGCCGTCGCCTCGATGCTTTATCTCGACTACTCGCGCAAGCCGGGGGAATGGCTACCGAACAAGTTTGGCGGCCGCGAAAATCTCGATGCGATCGAATTCCTGAAGCAATTGAACATCATGGTGCACGAGGATTTCCCCGGTGCCCTGACCATTGCCGAGGAATCCACCGCCTGGCCCATGGTGTCGCGTCCTGTTTACCTTGGCGGCCTCGGTTTTTCGATGAAATGGAACATGGGCTGGATGAATGATACCCTCTCCTATTTTGAGAGCGACCCCATCCATCGGCGCTACCAGCACGACAAACTGACCTTCGGCCAGCTCTATGCCTACAGCGAAAATTTCGTGCTGCCGTTCTCGCATGATGAAGTTGTGCACGGCAAGCGCTCATTACTTGATAAAATGCCGGGTGATACTTGGCAGAAATTTGCCAGCCTGCGCCTGCTGCTGGCCTACCAGATGACGACACCGGGCAAGAAGCTCAACTTCATGGGCAATGAATTCGGCCAGGGTCGGGAATGGAACGTCAACAGCAGCCTCGAATGGGGCCTGCTCGACGTGTCATGGCACCAAGGCGTGCAGCAGGCTTGCCGCGACTTGAATCGCTTGTATGGCGAACTGCCGGCGCTGCATGATCTGGATTTCGAACAGCAAGGCTTCGAATGGGTGGATTGCCATGACAGCGACCAGTCCATCATCAGTTTCGTACGCCGCGGCCGGGATGACAGTTGCGTGCTGGTGCTGCTCAATTTCACGCCCGTGCTGCGTACGGGCTATCGCGTAGGCGTACCCGTCGCCGGCGAATACGCAGAATTATTCAACAGTGATGCGGAATATTACAGCGGCAGCAACCAGGGCAATGGCAGCACGCTACGGAGCGAGCCTGTGCCATGGATGAGCCGGGCGCAATCGCTGAGCCTGACATTACCGCCATTAGGCGCATTGATACTGCAACCGACAAATTTCAATTAACAAGAACTGATATCGATGAACAATCCAACTGAACTTCCAGTCTGGCAACAGCTCGTTGCGCACCAGGAGAAGATTTTCCCCTTGCACATGCGCGACATGTTCGCCGAAGACGAACAGCGCTTCGAGAAATTCTCGCTTATCTTTGGCGACCTGTTGCTGGACTATTCCAAGCATCGCATCACCGAGGAAACCATGCGCCTGCTGTTCCAGCTGGCGCGCGAACGTGAAGTCGAAGGCTGGCGCGAGCGCATGTTCACCGGCGAAAAAATCAACTTCACCGAGCACCGCGCCGCCTTGCATACTGCTTTACGCAATCGCAGCAACACGCCGGTCTACGTTGATGGCAAGGATGTCATGCCCGAGGTCAACCGTGTGCTGGCGCAGATGCGCAGTTTTACCGAACAGGTTCGTTCGGGCACCTGGCAAGGCTACAGCGGCAAGCGCATCACCAATATCGTCAACATCGGTATCGGCGGCTCCGATCTCGGTCCGGTCATGGCCTGCACCGCACTCAAACCTTACGCCAGCCCTGATTTGCGCGTGCATTTCGTTTCCAATATCGACGGCACCCACCTCGCACAGGTGCTGGAGCAATGCCAGCCTGATACCACCCTCTTCATCGTCGCGTCCAAGACCTTCACCACGCAGGAAACGATGACCAACGGCCGCTCGGCGCGCGCCTGGTTCCTCGCTGCCGCCAAGGACGAAGCGCATGTCGCCAAGCACTTTGTCGCGCTGTCGACCAACCGTCAGGCAGTCATCGATTTCGGCATTGATCCGGCCAACATGTTCGAGTTCTGGGACTGGGTCGGCGGCCGCTATTCGCTGTGGTCGGCCATCGGCCTGTCGATCGCCCTCTACATCGGCATGGACAATTTCGAGGAAATGCTGGCCGGCGGCCACGATATGGACCAGCACTTCCGCACGGCGCCGCTCGAGCAGAACATGCCGGTGATCATGGCGCTGATCGGCATCTGGTATAACAACTTCTTCCACGTCGACAGCCTGGCCATCCTGCCCTACGACCAGGGGCTGTCGCGCTTTCCGGCTTATCTGCAACAGGCCGACATGGAGAGCAACGGCAAATTCATCGACCGCGAGGGCAAGCGCGTAACCTGCAAGACCGGCCCCATTATCTGGGGCGAAGCCGGCACCAATGGTCAGCATGCGTTCTATCAGCTGATCCACCAGGGCAACAAGCTGATCCCATGCGATTTCATGATGCCGCTCAAGAGCCATTATCATATCGGCACCAACGGCGACCACCACCAGATTCTCATGGCCAACATGCTGGCGCAGACCAAAGCTCTCATGCAGGGCAAGACCGCAATCGAGGTCAAGCATGAACTCGAGGCTCAAGGTCTCTCCGGCGATGAACTCAAGATGCTGTTGCCGCATCGCGTGTTCGGCGGCAATCGCCCCACCACCAGCATCATGTTCGACATGGTAACGCCGCGTACCCTGGGCAAGCTGATCGCGCTCTACGAGCACAAGATTTTCGTGCAGGGCATCATCTGGGGCATCAACTCCTTCGACCAGTGGGGCGTGGAGTTCGGCAAGCAAATCGCCAAGCAGATCCTGCCCGATCTCACCAACGACGAACAAGTGACCGAATACGACAGCTCCACCAATGGCCTCATCAATTATTTCAAGGCCAGGACCTGATCGTTTCCGCTTGAAGCACCCGTAAAAAAGGCCCTTCATGCAGTTCGCATAAAGGGCCTTTTTCCTGGCCGGCGCTCGGGCATTATCTCGAGCCCATCTACCTAGTCCAATGTGATTCGCAATCTCAGCGCATGCCGCCCTGCAAATGCAGCAGGCTGTTCATGGCCGCAGCACCGAAGCGTCGGGCAAAGCGGTCGGCAAAGCCTTCACGCGTGGTGAAATCAACAATGTTCTCCTGCTTGATGACTTCGCGTGCGACATATTCCGAGCTACCTAAGGCGTCGGCCAAGCCCAGCTTGATGCTGGTTTCGCCGGTCCAGAACAGGCCGCTGAACATCTCCGGCGTTTCTTTCAGACGCTGGCCGCGGCCCTTGCGCACCACGGCAATGAATTGCTGGTGCACCTCGTCGAGCAGGTGCTGCGCATATTCGCGCTGTTCGGGCTTGACCGGGGAGAACGGATCGAGAATGCCCTTGTTCTCACCGGCGGTGATCAGCCTGCGCTCAACGCCGAGCTTGTCCATGATGCCGGTGAAGCCGAAGCCGTCCATCAGTACGCCGATAGAGCCGACGATGCTGGCCTTGTCGACATAAATCTTGTCGGCCGCAGCCGCAATGTAGTAACCGCCAGATGCGCAAATATCCTCAACCACGGCATATAACGGGACGTTCGGATGCAATTTGCGCTGGCGTGCGATCTCGTCGTTGATCAGGCCGGCTTGCACCGGACTGCCGCCAGGGCTGTTGATGCGCAGGATGACGCCCTTGGTGTGCGTGTTGTCGAAAGCCGACTGCAGACTGGAAATGACATCATCCGCATTGACCTCGTCCTCGCTGCCGATCACACCCTGAATGTCGATCAATGCGGTGTGGTCACCAGTGGCGCTTGCCTCGTCACCAATCCAGTCCATGGCATAGAACAGCAGCAAGAACAGGTAGATGAAAGTGAGCGACTTGAAGAAGATGCTCCAGTGCCGCGCCCGCCGCTGCTCCTTGACGGCCGACAGTGCGATTTTTTCCAGGGTTTGGCGTTCCCAGCCCACTGGTTGTTGATTGTCATTCTCCGACATGCTTCAGGCTTTCCATAAAAGTACCGAGATTGATGAATATCTTGCCGTCGCGCTCTTCCGCCACCAACGGCGTCAGACTGCGTCCCCGGCATGGTCCCATGACGCAGTAACCCGTGTCGGGAAGATAATGCGCGCCATGCGTGGCGCATACCAGGTAATTCTGGCTCAGGTCGAAGAAATCGCCTTCGTTCCAGTCCAGTTCAACCGGCATATGCGCGCACTGGTTGACGTAGGCAAAAACCTTGCCCTGAAAACGAACCGCAAAGCCGGTGGCATAACGGCCCAGCTCCGGCAAATCAAAGCGCACGCCGGGCATGCGTTCGGCCAGCGCCGCGCTTTCGCAAATCATGCGTTCATTATCAGCCATTGATTGAGCTTAGTAAATTGATCGAAATGGGCCAGCGGCGCGTGTGGCAGCAGGTCTTCCAGTGCATGCGCGCCATAGCTAACGGCGAGACTGGCGACCTTGGCATTGCCGGCCATCTGCAGATCGTAACTGGTATCGCCCACCATCAAGGTGCGCTCCGCTTCCACCCCAAGCTCATCCATGATTTCCAGCAGCATTTGCGGATGCGGCTTGGAGAAGCATTCGTCAGCGCAACGCGAGGCATGGATATGATGCGCTATGCCGCTTGTCCGCCAGCGAACGGTTCAAGCCATTGCGGCCCTTGCCGGTAGCCACTGCCAGCATGAAACCTTGTTGTTCGAGCGCGCCCAGGGCTTGTACAGCGCCTTCGAACAGCAGCGTCTGCTGGTCGCGGGCAAAATAATGATGGCGATAGCGCGCCGTGAGCAGCTCGTACTGACTGTCGTTTAAGCTGCCGAACAGCACGGCGAGGGCTTCGCGCAAGCCGAGGCCGATGATGTTGCTGGCGGCAGCAGGCTCGGGCACAGGCAAATCGGCTTCTGCGCTGGCCTGGCGTATGCACTCGACGATCATCTGCGTCGAATCGGCCAGCGTGCCATCCCAGTCGAAGACGATCAGGTCGAAGCGCTTAGGCATGCACGGACTCCGGCGACAGCTGCTGCAGGAAACGCGCCAGCTCGGCCGGCAACGGGGCGGTCAGTGTGAGTTTTTCTCCGCTGATCGGGTGCCGAATTGAAGTTTCAGCAGAATGTAAGAACATCCTCTTAAGACCTTGCTTTTGCATGGATTTGTTTACAGAAAAATCGCCGTACTTGTCGTCGCCGGCAATCGGGAAACCGAGATGCGCGAGCTGAACGCGCAATTGATGCGTGCGACCCGTGACCAACTGTGCTTCCAGTAAACTGAAACCGTCGAAATGCTGGCGCAGACGGAAGATGGTTTCCGAGGACTGCCCATCCGCATGCACGGCGACGCGACGCTCGCCGCTGGCCAGCACGTATTTCTGCAGTGGCAGCGAGACGCGTCGCTTCTGCTCTTGCCAGTGGCCGTGCACCAATACCAGATAGCGCTTGTCGGTCTGGTTATCGCGAATGGCTTCATGCAGCTGCACCAGCGCGCTGCGCTTTTTGGCCAGCATGAGCACGCCCGAGGTTTCGCGATCGAGCCGGTGGACAAGCTCCAGAAACTTCGCGTGCGGCCGCTCCAGGCGCAGCTGTTCGATAACGCCACGACTGATGCCGCTACCGCCATGCACTGCGAGCCCTGCCGGCTTATCGATAACGAGCAAGGCGGCATCTTCGAAGATCACGGTCCGTTCCAGTCGAGGACCAGTGCCCAGCGCCATGGTCGTGGCGGCCGCTGGACTGGCCACCCTGATAGGCGGAATGCGCACCAAATCGCCTGTCTCCAGACGATAAGTGGCGTCTATGCGCTTGCTGTTGACGCGCACCTCACCGCTACGCAAGATGCGATATAGATGGCTTTTCGGCACGCCCTTGAGGGTCTTGGCCAGGAAGTTGTCGATGCGCTGGCCTGCGCAGTCCTGATCAATGGTTATCACGCTGACAGCAGGTTTTGCCTTGACCGTCGTGGATGCATTACTTGTTTTGCTTAAATCGGTCATCTCACCTATACTACGCAAGTCTCAAAGAAAATGCGCTAAGCGCTTCTTTGGGAAGAATTAATGTAACGAAAACTAACACCTGGCTAATCTCGCTCGCCAATCAACAAGTAGCGAATTTGAAACAAACAAAGCGCTCAAGCCGTTGCAGATCAAGCCACCCATGCAATGCACGGTCAGTAGATACTGGAATTATAGAATTTTAGCCGATATTGCCGGCTAACCTGAGACAGATTCAACGCACCGAGAACAACACCCGACAGTTAACGAGAAAATTCGTCAACAGATGCTGGCTAATGTCACGAACATGGCCACAACAGAAAAGCGGCCAACAACGGCTATTTGATGGTGCCCTCCTGCGGCCTTATATCTGCCTCGTGCAGTGTTTTTTGCTGAATTACAGCAGTCGATATACTGAAGTCCAGTTATGCAGCCCGCTTGTTTACAGGCCTGCAACCCCGCTATGAGCGCGGGAGTCAACAATGAAACGCATGTTATTCAATGCGACGCAGTCGGAAGAACTGCGCGTCGCCATCGTCGATGGGCAGAAGCTCATCGATCTCGATATCGAAACCGCCGGCAAGGAACAACGCAAGAGCAACATCTATAAAGGCGTCGTCACCCGCGTCGAGCCTTCGCTCGAAGCCGCTTTCGTCAACTACGGCACCGAACGCCACGGCTTCCTGCCGTTCAAGGAAATCGCCCGCAGTTATTTTCAGGGCCAGGGCCAATCCGAAGGCCGGGCACGTATCCAGGACGTCATCAAGGAAGGCCAGGAACTCATCGTCCAGGTCGACAAGGACGAGCGCGGCAACAAGGGCGCCGCCCTGACCACCTTTATTTCACTCGCCGGCCGCTACCTCGTGCTGATGCCGAACAATCCGCGCGGCGGTGGTGTCTCGCGCCGCATCGAGGGTGAAGACCGCAACGAATTGCGCGATACCATGGCGCAACTCGAAGTACCAAGCGGCATGAGCATCATTGCCCGTACCGCCGGCATCGGCCATAGCCTGGAAGAGCTGCAGTGGGACCTGAACTACCTGCTGCAATTGTGGACCGCCATCGAAAGCGCTTCCACCATCCAGAATGGCCCTTTCCTGATCTATCAGGAAGGCAGCCTCGTCATTCGCGCCATTCGCGACTACTTCCAGCCTGACATCGGCGAAATCCTGATCGATACGCAAGATATCCACGAGCAGGCCCTGCAGTTCATGAACCACGTGATGCCGGGCAATGTGGCGCGGGTCAAGCTCT
>CBILOJ010000078.1:0-8810 GCA_966238525.1 uncultured Methylophilaceae bacterium
CGACTGCAACACCTAGAGCCAGCTTGATTTTGCTCATCTCCATTTTAAATCTCCATAGTGATTACTACTAAGGGTTTAACTAAAGTAGAAACGACATTTGCTGCAGCTCCCTTTTTATAGTTCTCAGGATTACGCGGCTGCCGAAACTCTACTTTTCGCCACACTGATCGTGCGCGCAAATCATGTTAGATCAGTCATCAACGATTTGCAATACTCTGTTTACAATTTATTTACAATTCATTCCGCCTTCTTTTACCGCTAGCCGGCGCCAATGGTATGATGTATAGAAATATATAGTCTAATCAATAAGTAAAGCCAAATTTTCCATGCCCATGCCCGTATATGATTTGTATCCAGAAATCGCCCCTTATCAGCAGGGGCAGCTGGAGGTCAGCCCTATTCACTCGATATATTACGAACAAAGCGGCCATCCTCACGGACAGTCGGTAGTTTTCCTGCATGGCGGACCCGGCAGCGGCTGCAATCCCAGTCAACGCCGGTTTTTCGATCCCGCGCACTATCGCATTATCCTGCTCGACCAGCGCGGCTGCGGCCGAAGCAAACCGCTAGGTTGCATTGAAGAGAATACGACAGCCGAACTGGTAGCGGATATTGAACATTTGCGCCGTCATCTCGGCATTGAACTCTGGCTGGTATTCGGCGGGTCATGGGGGAGTACATTGGCGCTTGCCTACGCACTTGCCCATCCAAGCAGCGTAACCGGTCTCATTCTGCGAGGGATATTCTTGAGCCGACCGCGCGAGCTCCATTGGTTTCTGGGCGAGGCGGCAAATTTTTATCCGGAAGCGTGGCAAAAATTGCTGGATTTCCTGCCCCTCTCCGAGCGCGACGATCTGTTGGCAGCCTATGCGCAACGCATTTTCAGCCCGGACACAACCATCAGCATTCCCGCTGCAACTCGCTGGAACGAATACGAGGGGAGCATCATGACGCTACGTCCCGCCACCGGGAACGCCAGTCCGGTATCCGATGACATACAATTGGCGCGCGCGCGGGTGCAATTGCACTATATATTGCACGAGTGCTTTATCGACGGGGAGCGAATGCTGCGGCAAGCCGCTGCACTTGCCGCCATCCCCACGACCATCGTGCAAGGACGCTATGACATGGTATGTCCGCCTCTGACCGCATGGCAGCTCAAACAAGCCATGCCACATGCCGACTTCGAGATGATTGCCGATGCAGGGCATTCGGCCATGGAAAGCGGCACGGCCTCCGCTTTGGTAGCCGCCACGGAAAAATTCAAAGCTATGCTTAAGTAGCGCGAGACGAAGAGGTTTTCTTGCCGCTCAAGTTCAAACAGGTGCAAAACCTGAGCCAGCACCCCCTGCTAACCCGTTCGCGGCAGGCTTACCAGAAACATCACTACAGCACCCCACTGTTCGTGCTACGTGAGACGCTCAACGCATTTCGCCTACACAACGGTTTCAGCATTTCCGCTTCGTTATCCTTTTATGCCATGTTCGCCCTGATCCCGATGGCGCTGCTGATTTTCTTCATGCTAAGCCATTTGATCGTTTCCTCGGACTATGCCATCGTCAAACTGGCGATACTCACGAGCAATCTGGTGCCACAACTGAGTAGCCGCATCATGCTGGAAGTCTACAACGTGTCGGCCCATCAGGCAGTTTGGGGGATCTTCGGCATTCTGGCCTTGCTGTGGGTAGTAACGCCGCTAGCCAGTGCACTGCGTTCGGCCTTCTACACGATTGCCACCATGCTGGAAACGCCTTCGTTCATCCGACGAAAAATCAAGGATGTGCTGGCCGTCGCCGGCATCCTGCTGATGTTTTTCCTGTTCACCTTCGGCGGCTTGGTACAGGAAAGAATCGTTGCATTTTTGGAACCGTACGCTTCGTATGTCACACTTATTAACTCCATGAGTTCCCTGTTGCTGACAACGCTCATGATTGCCGTGTTCTATCGCATCTTTTTCCCGGTACGCGTCGTGTTCCGCCACATTCTGCTCGGTTCGCTGATTACAGCCTTGCTATGGCTGGCCATGCGTCCCGTTTTCGGATTTTTCCTTTCGATGAATGAATCCTATGGCGCAGTCTTCGGCAGTATGAAAAACATGTTCATTTCGATTGCCTGGCTTTATTACACCTTCGCTATTTTTCTGTTTGGCACTGAGCTCATTGCAATACTGCGCAAAAAGGATGTATTGCTGCTACGCGGCTTATTCACAGGATTACCACGTCATAAGGCCATTTACCTGAAAGAACTGATGAACCGGCACGGTAAATCACTAAGCAGGGGGAGCTATATTTATCGCCGCGGCGCAGCGGGGCATGCGTTGTATTACCTGGTGTCGGGGGAAGTCGAGCTGCAGCACGAGGGACAGGCAGTCCGTAAATTGCAGCATGGCGAATATTTCGGCGAAATCGGATTATTGACTGCGAGCAAGCGGAGCGCAGATGCTCAAGTGGTTTCGGAGCGAGCGGAAATTTTGATCATCGACGCCGACAAGATGGAAACGCTGTTGCTCGGTGAACCCGAGGTGGCTATGAGCTTTCTGCGAAAAATGGCGCAACGGCTGCAACGCGATTATCCGCTTTCGGCCAGCTAGCTTTCGAGCGGCAGAAACGACAACGGCTTAGGAAACCTAAGCCGACTGTGGATTATTGATGCCGCATTACATATGCATATGCTACTGCCGCTAGCTGTCGACAGTTATCAAACGCAATCGCAAAAAGCGGAAAAATCAATTTTCAATGGTTTTTTCTCCTGCGATTTCTTATTGATCTCTAGTGCGCTAGCGATACTCACTGAATCCGCCGGAGCGGGGATAATGTCTTCAGCCGGCACGCCGGATTTCGACAGCGGAACTACTTCTGCTTGCATGGTTATTTTCCTTTTGAGATTTATCTTCACAGCTGAAATTTTGTTTCAGCTGCCTCTTCGACGCGAATGTTGCGAAAAGATTCCTGTGTCAGAAACCGGAATCCAAATATTTTTGGCTCTATCAATATCTGGTCCGATTGTCGCGACCTAATTTGCGAGTTTCTATTGTGTATTTTTTTCATATATAGTAGATATTCGACATTAGTCCGTACGACGAGAACCGACTCCTAGCGAGTTCGGGCGCCACAATAACTAAAATGATTGGCAAATTTCATGAACGAAATTGACGATCTGTTTGGTTTGTTGCAGTCCACCGATGAGAACGAATGGAGCAGTACGTTTTTCCATCTTGCGGAATGTTGTGGTTTCGCGCAAACAGTCTACGGCGTGGTTCCCAATAAGAAGCAGCCTCTCGAAAACGCGTTCTTACGCAGTAACTATGCACCTGATTGGCGACAGATTTATGACAGCGAGAAACTGCACTACATAGATCCGACCGTCACCCATTGCCTTAAAAGCACGCTGCCGCTGATATGGGAGCCAAGTATTTTCAAATCGCCCGCAGAAAAGCAGTTTTACGAGGAAGCCTGCGGTTATGGGCTACGTTCCGGCATCACCTACCCCATCCATGGGGCTAACGGCGAGTTTGGCGTCGTCAGTTTTGTTTGCGACTTAAGCACAGGCAAAGGCTTTATGCGCGATTTAAAGCGATCGCTACCCCAGTTGGCACTCATCCGGGATTTCGTATTCGAATCCTCACTTAAATTCATACAGCCATTAATACCCAGCCCCGAAGAAATTCATTTAACCAACCGCGAACTCGAATGCCTGAAATGGGCCATGGCCGGAAAATCGTCCTGGGAAATCTCGCGCATACTAAGCCGCTCCGAGGCCACCATCAATTTTCACATTGCCAACATCAAACAGAAATTCCAGGTCAGCAGCAGGCAGCAAGCCATCGTCAAGGCCATCCGCATCGGCTTGCTGGACATCAATTGATCTAGGAAAAGCAGGAGCATTGCTGCTGCATGCTGCAAAACTGAAGCTAATGAATCGGCAGGTCTTCTGTCGTCTTGGCCGCCGGCTAGCCTCTTACATCTTGCAATAATTTAGTCGTGTTCGCGTCGGGATTCGCGGCACGCACCGCGTTAAGGAAACCGAAGGCTTACGTTTCCACAGCATCCTGCCAGCATGCTGCAAATCTCCATCACTCACTTTTCCGTCGAAGTAGAGCTTCATCAATATCGCGACCGCAACCGGCAATTTCAATCCCTGCTCAAAACGACTACCACGCGATTGCGTAACACCAAACCGCCTCCAGAACTGTGACTGGCTTTCCCGCCTCGACTTACGCAACTTTTTAATGCTTGCCGCACTAACCTGTTGACCTGCCCGCTCTACGACTTCGTTCTCCATCTTTTCCCTCGTGTCAGTGTCAATTTCGTGGCTTCCGCTTAGATTTTCTCTTGCTGTTTTGTTTCTTTAACCTAGTAAAGTTGATAGTTATACGCCTACCCAAAAAGCATAATTATTTATGCCTCCTAGATAACAACATTGAATGGGGGCTATGAAATGTCACTGAAAATTCAAATTGCACCTCGCCATAAATTTCCGTCTGACGACCTCGGCGAGATGCACAAGCTACGCGCTAAAGTATTCAAGGAAAGGATGGGCTGGAGTGTGTCTCTGATGAGCGGCATGGAAATCGATGGCTATGATGCCATTGAGCCGCTCTACATGATGATTCGTGAAACCGGTGGCATTCTCATGGGATGCTGGCGCATTCTGCCGACGGTTGGTCCTTACATGCTCAAGGACTCATTCCCTGAATTGCTACATGGACAGCCGGCGCCCGAAGATCCGAAAATCTGGGAGTTGAGCAGGTTTGCCATTGAAACCGACAGTCGAAAAAATTTCGGATTTTCCGATGTTGCCATGGAATCGATCGGCCAGATCATTGCCTACGGGCACAAGATGGGCATCGTGCAATATCTGACCGTTACCACTACGGCTATTGAACGATTATTAAAACGCGCAGGTGTCATCACCACGCGCTTTGGACCGCCTTTGCGCATAGGCATGGAAAATACGGTCGCATTGTATGTCGATATCGAAGCCACATACGCCGTTCTGTTCAATGTCAAATCGAACAAGGTAAAAAGCAAGGCCAGCATGTTCTATAAATGGAATTAACCTGATCATGAGGCTGTGGTGGAAAAACAATAACGGTTTGGGCTGCAGCCCACGCCGTTTTGTTTTTGGCTGCTAACAGCCGACCCCTGCCAATGGCTCGCATTAAGCCATCCGCCGGTACATCCTGTGAAAAAGTAATAAATGGAGGTATCTAAAACAGCAGCATTTGATAATAATCTCTCAAAGATTATCTATCGAGGCTGGGGAGGCATGATAAGTAGGAAAATAAATCGCCCTGTTGTGCGTGTTGTCTCCGTTTACCTTGTTTTCGGGTTGCTCTGGATATTCTTCAGCGACTTCGTCCTCCTGTATCTCGCATCCGATCAAGCACAATTTGCCCGCTTCAGCACTTACAAGGGCTGGGCATACATCGTGATTACCGCCGGCCTGCTATACGTCCTTGTAAGCAGTACCCTCAAACAGCAAATTCAAATCGAGCACGCCCTGCTGATCAGTGAGGAACGATGGAAATTTGCTTTGGAGGGCGCCGGAGACGGCGTATGGGACTGGAATCTGGTCACGGATGAAGTATTTCGCTCCGGGCGCTGGCATGCCATATACGGATATGCCGAACATGAGATAGGCCATACGGCACAGGATGGCCGCAAGCTCATGCATCCTGAAGACCGGACTCGCGCCATAGAAGATATTGAAGCTTATCTGGCAGGCAAAACGCCTACTTTCGTTTCGGAATTCCGCCTGATGTGCAAAAACGGTTCGTGGAAGTGGACCTTGAGCCGCGGCATGGTAGTGAGCACCGATGCAGACGGCAAACCGCTACGTATGATAGGCACGCATACCGACATCAGCGAGCGTAAATATTCCGAAGCACAAATCTCCCGCTTGGCCCACTACGATGTTTTGACCGGCCTGCCTAACAGAGTCTTGTTCCATGACCGCTTCGAACAGGAATTGATCAAGGCGAGTCGCGCACAGCAAGCCGTTACCTTGATGTTCCTAGACCTGGACCGATTCAAGGAAGTCAACGACACCTTGGGACACGATATCGGCGACCTGCTACTCCAGGAGACGGCGCAACGCCTGTCTCATAGCGTCAGGACCGCCGATACGGTAGCGCGTCTCGGCGGTGATGAATTCACCATTATTCTCAATGGCTTGCAAGAGGTAGGTGTAATCAACCGCATAGCGCAGAGCATCCTTGGCAATCTGGCAGAACCGTTTCAGCTCGGGAGCGAAACGCTTTATGTTACTGCCAGCATAGGCATTACCATTTTCCCGGCAGATGCCGAAGATATTGAAACCCTGTTGAAAAATGCGGATCAAGCCATGTATGCCGCCAAGCAACAAGGACGAAACCGATATTCCTATTTCACGCCGTCCATGCAGCAGGAAGCCTTGGGGCGTATGCGCACCACCAATGATTTACGCCTTGCACTTAGCGACCGGCAATTCGTTGTTTATTATCAGCCGATCATCGAATTGGCCACGGGAATGATATGTAAAGCCGAAGCTCTGATTCGCTGGCAGCATCCTGTGAATGGACTGATTCTTCCATCCTCATTCATTCCGATTGCTGAAGAGACCGGCCTTATCACCGAAATAGGCGATTTCGTGTTTACCCAAGTCGCGGCACAGGCAAGCCAGTGGAAATTGATTCGCCCCGACTTCCAGATCAGCCTGAACAAGTCTCCGGTGCAGTTTCGAAACGACAAGGGCTCTCACAAAAAATGGATAAGCCATTTGCAGTCGCTACAACTGAAAAAAGACAGCATCGCAATAGAAATCACCGAAGGTTTGCTGCTGGATGCACATGGCTCAGTCGTCAATCAATTACGCGAACTGCGCCAGGGTGGAATCCAGATCGCCATCGACGACTTCGGAACAGGCTATTCCTCATTGGCCTACATTAAAAAATTCGAAATCGATTACATCAAGATCGATCAGACTTTTACCAGGAACCTGGGCGCAAACTCGGATGACCTCGTGTTATGCGAAGCTATCATCGTCATGGCGCACAAACTAGGCATCAAGGTCATTGCGGAAGGTGTAGAAACTCTGCTACAACACGATTTATTGCTGGCGGCGGGCTGCGACTTTGCTCAAGGCTATCTGTTTTCCAAGCCTGTGCCGGCGCATGAATTCGATGGACTACTCGCCAAACAGTCGTCGAATCAGGCTAACGCATCCTAGCAAGAAGTTGTGAAACATGATCATGTGGAAGCATTGGAGATTAATTTACTTTGCAACATGAAAACGGGCTCTAGCAGCCCAGCACAATCTCAATTCCCATGCTTCTCAGACGATTGATTTTTTCGATAGCAGCATCACCTGCGACTATCTTTTCGTTAAGCCTCAGCTTTAATCCACCGCCACAGACATCGGCATTCTCGATCAGCATCATCAGCGCATCGATGGAATCATCGCGCTCGAATGCCATAGCGCTAACCTCGACCGCTACGGAGAAATGAACCGCCGACAGATCCTGTCTCCAGCGCAGCAGATTAGCGCATGCCTGGGTCAGCACCCATAGGCTTAACTCATGCCCCATGCCAGCCCGCTGACCAAGCTCAAGCAGCTCGCCATGCGACAGCGCTCCATATTGCGGATGCCGCCACTGCATTTGCGCTTCGAAACCGGTAGCCTCATCTGCATTTTCCGACAGTGGTTTGAATTGGAGCACAAACTGGCCGCTTTCCAGGCCGGCTTTGAGCTCTTCATGTAAATCAAGGCTCTCTACCAAAGCGAGGTCATAAAATCGAGTCGTATTTTCCCCGGCCGCGATTGCCTGATACATCGCAAATCTGGCATTGCCCAGCAACGTCGACGCAGGCATGGGAGCGCGATCAAACACAAATATGCCTATGCTCGGGCTACAGGCAATTTCAAGCTGATTCAAATGCAATGGTTGGGAAAATTCGATCAGAATCCGTTGCGCAACATTATTTGCCTCAATAGCCGCCTGCAAATAGTCCCTGCCCAGACTATCGAGCAAAACGGCAAATTCCGCATTTCCCAGTGCGACCACGGTATATCCGCTGACACAACGCACCAGATGCTGGTCGATCTGCCATGACAGCATAGCCGTAACCTCATGCTCAATGGCGGTTCCAATACGCAGGCTAAGCACTGCTCCGCATTTTTGCTCACGCTCGCTGCGAGCCTGCATGCTTTGCAGCTGCGATAGCAGCCATGACCTGTTGACCGTTTCCGTCGGACGCTGGAATCGCTCGACAGGAGCAGGGAGGCCGCATTCATGGAGGAAAGCGTCGCGTGTACTGTTATCGGACTGGGTTGAAGTAAGCTTTTTCACTGCTCGCACTTATATGAACGTTGCTGCCGCATCCGCACCGCTTTGAATTACCCGTTGCACACAAGGCTATAACAGGCAGCAGGTTGATATGCAGTAAGTGCAAAGTAGCGCAGTTGAAGCGCCAACATTGTCAACAATTGTTAATTGTGCAAGGTAAGAAATAAGGATTGCTAAATAAATACAGCATCTTGCTTACAGCTTAGGAATCGCAACAGAAGTGGCGCCATGAAATTCGGAAAGGATTTACTGGAGGAGTTTCATGAAAAACGTTTGAACTAGCTGGGCAATCTTGGAATTACAAGAATCAGTCTATTGCTCTGATCAGAATCAAAAACATACTGGAATACGCGTCGAATTTACTACTAAAATGGAATCCAACCTGATCATGTCTAGATAAAGCAAAGGGCTAGCAACAATGCTAACCCTTTGTTTTATTGGTGGCCCCCCTCGGAGTCGAACCGAGCACCAATGGATTATGAGT
>CBILOJ010000079.1:0-8798 GCA_966238525.1 uncultured Methylophilaceae bacterium
CCCGGCACAGGCAAAATTACCGTCATCAATGCCCATTTCGAAGCGCACGACGACCTGCTCGACCTGCGCCCATCGATTTCCTTCGAGCATGAGCCGGCGGCGATTCTCGAAAGTTTTCTGCTGCTGCAGCAGCATCCCGAGCTGCGCGGCATGAGCGTCAACCTGTTGCGCGCCCTGCATCGCGCCCAGCAGTTGATCAATCGCAATTTCCGCGAAAACCCATCCCACAAGGCGCTGTTCCTGCAGATACTGCAGCAGCAGAATGGCGTGACCGCCGCCCTCGCACTGATGAACCGTTACGGCCTGCTCGGCCGTTACCTGCCGGCTTTCGGCCGCATTGTCGGCAAAATGCAGCACGACCTGTTTCATGTCTATACCGTGGACGAACATATCCTGAACGTACTCGGCAACCTGCGCCGTTTCGCCAAGCCGCAGTTTGCGCACGAATTTCCGCTATGCAGCAAGCTGTTTGCCAACTTCACCCAGCCGCATCTGCTTTATATTGCCGCGCTGTTCCACGATATTGCCAAAGGCCGCGGTGGAGATCATTCCGCACTGGGAATGGCCGATGCGCGACGCTTCTGCCTGGCGCACGGCCTGGGCCGCGAAGATGCCGAGCTCGTCGTATGGCTGGTGGCAGCGCATCTCGCGCTATCGGCAACAGCGCAAAAATCCGATCTTGCCGACAGTGCTGTCATCGAGCGCTTCGCCGCCGTGGTCGGCAACGAGCAGCGTCTGAATGCGCTCTACCTGCTCACGGTCGCCGATATCCGCGGCACCAGCCCCAAAGTATGGAACGCGTGGAAAGCCAAGCTGCTGGAGAATCTCTATAGTGCGACCCGCCGCGTGCTGCGCGGCGATGTCGGCGTCAATATCAATGCCGATTTGCTGCAGCGTCAACGCCAGGCGCGCGCGATCCTGAATCATTACGGCATCGTGGAGCAGGCCTACCAGCCGCTGTGGGAACAGCTCGGCCGTCTCTATTTTCTGCGCCACGAAGACGCCGAGATCGCCTGGCACAGCCGCTTGCTGCTGACGCATATCGACACCGCCGGTGCCATTGTCAGGGCACGCCTCAGTCCTGCCGGCGACGGCATCCAGGTCATGATTTACCTGCGCGACCGGAGCGACCTGTTCGCCCATATCAGCGGCTTTTTCGAGCGCATGGGCTACACCATCGTCGAAGCCAAGGTGCATACCACCCAGCATGGCTATGCGCTCGACAGCTTTCTTGTACTCGATCCCAGCGACCATGCCATCAGCTACCGTGATTTATTGAGTTACATCGAGTATGAGCTGGCGCAGCTGCTGACGAGCGCCGAGCCGCCAGCGCCGCCGTTGCATGGCCGCGTCAGCCGCCAGGTCAAACACATGCCGATTTCGGTCGACATTTCCATCAAGGCCGATAACAACAGCCGCAATCACGTGCTCGACGTGATCGCAAGCGACCGGCCCGGCTTGCTGTCTCGAATTGCCCGCGTCCTGCTCGGGCACGCGGTGCACCTGCATACCGCCAAAATCAACACGCTGGGCAGCCGCGCTGAAGATACCTTCCTGATTTCCGCCAAAAACGGCCGCCGTCTCAGCACGGCGACCCTGAACGCCATCAAAAGCGAACTGGTTACCGAACTCAGCTAACGGCCGCAACGGCTTAGCTATGGACCGCCAGTTTGCCCTGGCGCTTGAGATCGACTACATGCGCCGCTGCCTTCTTGCCGGCGACGAACGCGTGATCAGAATTGTAGTATTCCCATTCGCTATAGCGCCCTGCCAGCACGATATTTGCCTCGGCCAGCCAGCTGCGTATCAGCGCGACATTTTGCGCACGCGCATGATCGTAAACCACATAGGCGTATGGCATATCAACTTCGTTGGCGGCAATGACGGCATCGTCTTCACCAAAAATGCCCACGCGTCTGCAATCATCGATACAGCGCTGGATCAGCGCCTCGCCCGTGCACGGCAGCGGCTTGTATTCCGAATAGGTAATCTCGCAGGTGAGCGCGAAACCGCCGGGTGCATTGCAGTGCGGACTGGCATTGCCCTGCAGGAAAATGCGGTGGAATACGGTGTCTTCCGGATAGTAGATCCAGTGCTTTTCGCTGATATTTTCCCGGGCGACGCCTAGATTCACACAGCGCACCGATACATGACGCAGATCGCTGGCAGCAGCGCGCACGGCCTCGGGCGCCTCGTCGCCCAAGGCCTGCACCAGCTTGGGCAGCGGCAAGGTGCTGATCAGGTTTTCATAGCGATAGCTGCGTCCGTCCTTGAGCGTGACCGTGCGCGCACTGGGAGAAATAGCCACCACGTCGGCATTGAGTTCGATATCGCCCTCCAGCAAAGGCAGGAAGCCATTCATCAGCGCCTGGAAACCGCCACGCAGCGGATAACCGAAGCGCGCATTTGGCCCCATGGGCTTGGGCACCGGTTTGAGCGCGCCCTCTATCATTTCCTCGAGATCGGGCAAAGGCACGCGGCTGCCCAGCCACGACGTTTCCATTTCGTCTAGTGGTACGGCCCACAGCTTCTTGTTGTACGGAATCGCGAAATGCTTGGCGACGCCCGCGCCCCAGACCTTGTAGATGAATTCCTCGAAATTCTGCGGCGGCTTGGCCTCGCCCATGATGTTGGAAACGCCCCTGCGTTCTACGCTGTGCGCGGCGGCGGCTCGCCGGTCTTCCTTTTTGAGCGGGCCGAAGCGCGCCTCGATGGCGCCGACCACGCATTCCTTGAGCACGTCGGGCGGCAGACCGTAGAGCGCACCCTGGAACGGATAGCGCGTGTAGACATTCTTGCTGTAGATCCAGGCCTCGCGGTTCTGCCAGTGCATATTGTCGCCTAGCAGCTTCTCGTAAAGCTCGAGCACATAAGCATCGTTGGAAAACATGATATGGCCGGCATAATCGAAGGTGAAGCCGCGGTCGACAATGGAACGGCACCAACCGCCCACCGTGCCCTGGCGTTCCAGCAGCAGACTGCCCTTGCCGAGATGATAAGCGGCAGACAATCCGGTAGGGCCGGCACCAAGAATGATGGTTTCATAGGATTGCGCTGCTTGAGGCAGTGCCTGCTCCGGCAATGCATGGCGTAGATCACTGCCGCCGCGCGGAAGGCCGGTCAGCGCCACAACGGAACTCGCCGCGGTATCGGCCGCCAGATCGTCCATCAACTGATGCATGGCGCGCGCCGTGGCATCCCAGGAAGTCCTGTTCACGATATCGCGCATGATGGCGATACGCTGGTCGCGCTGCTGCTCCGGCTCGGCAAGCAGTGCGGTACAAGCGTCGATGAACTGCTCGTGATCATAGGCAATGCTGACCACATGGCCATAGGGCCCGACCACATCCTGGATCGGTGTGCTTACGGCCGGCTTTTCCGCTGCCATATATTCCAGAGTCTTGGTTGGGCTGATGAAGCGTGTGGCCTCATTGATGGCAAATGGCAGCAGACAAAGGTCCCAGCCCGCGACGAGATGCGGCAAGTCATCATAGCTCTGCTGCCCCAGCCAATGGATATTGTGGCGTATGGGCAAGCTGGCGGGGTCGATCTTCACCACCGGGCCAACCATGATGATCTGCCATTGCGGCCGGGCATCCGCCAGTTTGCGAATCAGATCGAGATCGATGCGCTCGTCGATGACGCCGAAATAGCCGAGACGCGGATGCGGGATGCCGTGCTGGGCGATATGATCCGGACGGATTTCGGGCTCATCATGATCGGGGGCAAAATGCGCGGCATCGACGCTGCTGGCAAAGCAATATACCTTGTCGTGATACTTGCGCTTGGACTGATACAGGCTGGGGCCGCCGGTGAAAACCATATCCGCACGCGCAAACAGTTCGCGCTCGCGTTGCACCAGTAGCGGCGAAGCATTCTTGAAGGCACTCAGTTCATCCATGCAATCGTAGATCACGCCATCGGGATGCATCCCGTTCAACAGCGGCAGCGCCAGCGGCGTGTAGAACCAGGCCCAGTATTCCCCGACACCGCTGCCAGCGAGGTATTCCGTCAGCAGCCGTTGCAGCGGGGCCGCGTGCGCCTCGTCAAAACCGGCAGCCTCTCCGATCACATGCGGACGGAGGATTTCCACGTTAGGCGTCGGCGAGAAGTGCTCGATAAAATTGTCCGCGGCATTCGGCATCGGTTCTTCCACAAACAGGATGCGATAGCGGCGCGCCAAGCGTGACATCAGATGCTGAGGGCGCTGATAGACGAAATTCCAGCGCAGGTGCGAAAAAACGACAATACTCGGCATGACGATCCTCTCTAGATTGAAGGCCCCTGAAAGGCGTATTTCAGGAAATGGTGGAAATGGAAGCCCGAACCTGTAACTGCCGCGAGTGCTGGCTTGGCGGCGACGTGGAATTTGGCGCGGCACAGAGATCGTCGTGACGCTGCGCTCCGCAGATGCGATGCACTCAAGTGTGTCGACAGCGTGATGGATGGAAGAAGGGATTTTGCCGGCTGGCCACCTATGCCTCGTGCCGTGCCAGGTGATACGGAGACAAGGTCAGGAATCAGACCTTGTCGGCCTTGCGTTCGGTCGGCGCAGGGCAATTCAAGTTGAAACGAAGCGGTCGATGGCGGTCCCATAACAATCCAAACCCAACTGACGCGCATGAGTCGTCAGTACACGGAGATAAAACGCTGAAACTGGTGAGCCGGCGCCTTGGTTATTTGTTTGATTTAAGGCCCGGGCGGTTCGATGTACTATGGGCGCGGAAACGGCCTGTCTCCGTGCGTTTGCCGACATAGAGCACGCGTTTTAAGAGCCGATCCGCAGGCCGGCAAAAAACTCCGATCTGCTTGATAGACTGGACTGGTAAGCCGGCGATGTTGGCTCTGGCCGTGCTTGTAATATTTCTTCAGAAACCGGTCGATTTACAACGAAAGCTGGAGAGCTTTCTGGACAGTCATTCATTTAATTAAAAACTTAAAATAAATATTTTTACTTATTGTTTTTAATATATTTAAATATCATCCACATAGAATAGCAGCAAGCCGGCAACTTTAATCCCAGCAGGATCTTCCAACCCTGATCGCATAATTAAGGCTGACCACAATGAAACCCGTACTGTTCACCATCCCGTTGCTGGCCAGCCTGGCCGGTTGCAGTTTTTCCTCTGCGCATGAAACCGACCACCGAAGCTGGACCTCGATATCGTGCAGCACCTACATGCAATTCAATCTATGCGAGGAAGAAGCGCGCAAGGTCTGCCCTGACGGCTATGACGTCGCCAACGTGACCTATAGTCGCGGCGAGCAGGTGCGCCGCATGGACATCGCCTGCAAGCCCTGACCGCCCGCCTGCCAAAGTGCACTTGGTACGCCAGCACGCGGAAGATATGACCATATTGCGGATAATGAATGTCTTTCAGGAGTAAGCAATGCGGGATCAAACGCTGATCGATACATGGAGCCGCTTACTGGTCACATGGGCCGAAGCACATGCGCTGGCGCTGCAAAGTCAGCAAGCACTGGACCAGAAAATGACCAACCATTTCGTCTATGACAAGGCTGCGCCCGAGCATCACGAACGGCAGGAGGTGGATGCGCTGTGGCTGCAGGAAGAACAGGCGCGCATCGCGCTCGATGATTTTATCGAACAGCATGCTGCCTGACGCCATGTAGCCGGCCGCCAGCATACGTTTTCGTATCTCTATTCAGACGCAGGACCATTCAACATAAGGCAAGGAACGCAATGAAAATACTACTCTGGATCATCGGCATTATTTTCCTGATCGGTTTGCTGGTCGTCGGCGGCGTGCTGGATCTGATCTTCTGATCGTGTCCTGAGGCAGAACATCTTGCTTGATCGTCTGCGCTATCATTCATAGCGGAAGCAGCGGCGAGACTGGAACTCGCGGCGCACCGAGGCTTATTTGATGCGCTGTTTCTCCAGCTTGCGCGCCAGCGTACGCCGATGCATGCCGAGGCGTCGCGCCGTCTCCGAGATATTGAAATTGGTTTCGGCCAGCACCTCGTGAATACGCTCCCATTCCAGCGTCTTGATCGAGGTCGAACGACTGGTGAGCTCGACCTCGCCGCTACCGGCTACATGGCCGAACGCCGCCTCGATGTCATCGGTATTGGACGGCTTGGCCAGGTAATGGCAGGCGCCAAGCTTGATCGCCTCGACCGCCGTATTGATGCTGGCGAAGCCGGTGAGGACGACGATCAGCATATCCGGGGCATGGGTATGCAGCATCTGCACGCAGGTCAAGCCTGAAGTATTGGCGTTAAGCTTGAGGTCGACCACCGCATGCGTCGGTGAATGGCAATGCAGCAACGCCTCCACTTCCTCGCAACTCGCCGCGAGCAGCACCCGGTAGCCGCGGCGCTCGAAGGAACGGCCCAGCGTGCGGGCAAAGGTCGCGTCGTCCTCAACGATCAGCAGCAGACGATCATCGGGCATGCTGCTGCTCTCCCAAAGCAATGGCGGCCAACGGCAACGTCAATTGCACGGCGGCACCCCCCTCGACCCGATTGCGTGCCGTAAGCGAGCCGCCCAGTGTGCGTGCGACATTAACGGCGAGAAACAGCCCCAATCCGCTCCCTTCGCGCCCCTTGCTCGATTGATAAGGCTTGCCGAGCTGCGCCAGCATGTCGGCGCTGAAACCAGGGCCGCTATCGGCCACCTCAACGATCAGGCTATCCTCCGCGCGTCGCGCCGTCAGGCGCAGCCATTGCGGCGAAGCTTCGAACGCGTTGTCCAGCATGTTGAACACCGTCTGCTTGAGCACGGTATCGAACGCCACCGGAATATCCGGCTCAATGCGATTTTCGTATTCAAAACCGTTAACCGCCCTGCCCGATCGCCATTCCTCCACCAGTTGGTCCAGGAAGGTATTAATGGTGGTCTTCGCCGAGGATTCGCCGCGCGCTTCGCCGGCCGACAGCAAGATACCGCTGAGTATCTGCTTGCAGCGCTGCAGCTGCGATTGCATGTCAGCAATTTCCTCCTGCAGCACGGGATTGCGGTTGAATTCCGGCATATGCCGCCAGTCGCCGAGGATCACCGACAGCGTAGCCAGCGGGGTGCCAAGTTCATGCGCGGCGCCGGACGCCAGCAGGCCCATGCGCACGATGTGATCTTCCTCGGTGCTGCGCTGACGCAGGTCGGCCAACTGCGCATCGCGTGCACGAAGATTGCGATTGATGCGAGAAATAAAGACCACCAGCAAGGCGGCATTCAGCGTAAAGCAGATCAGCATGCCCTGGATATAGAGGCTGGAAAAGCCGCTGCCGTGGTCATGCGGTAGCATCAGCGGCTTGAAAAACAGCGACAAGCCGGCCAGGCAAGTGCAGGTAATGACAACAATGGTCCAGGTCGACCAGGATTTGAGCAGCACAGCGCCGAGGATGACCTGCAACAGATAGAGAAAAGCGAACGGATTTGCCGTGCCGCCACTGAAGTAAAGCTGCGCGGTCAGACTGGCGACGTCGACCAGCAGCGCGAAGAACAGCTCGCTGTTGGCAACGGCCCGGCGCTGGCGCCAGCGCAACTGGCAACCGAGATTGAACACGATCAAACAAGCCAGCACAGCCAGCATGTGCCGCAGCGGCAGCTCGATGCCGAAACCGACACTGACGACGTATATCGTAATGATCTGGCCGATCACGGCGAGCCAGCGCAGCTGGATCAGCTGCAGCATGTTCTGGTGGCCCGCAGCAATTTCTACGCTGGCAACTGCTGCCCGTTGCTCCTTCATGCCCCCTCGCTTGGTCACGGATTCAATGTCATTCCCTGCTCTGTTTATGCACCTTTACGGCGTTGTCGCCGCTCGTCGCGCACCACCCACCAGCTAGCGCCGGCAACCATCAAGGCAAGAGCATACCAAGTTATCGCGTAGACCAGATGGCTGTTGTGGAAGGAAATCACCGTGAGACCACCCACTGGATAATGGCCCGTATCGGCAGCCGCCGCATCCGCATCGATGAAATACGGCGCCACCTTAGATAAACCGCGCGAAGCCGCGATGGCCTGCACGTCGCGCGAATACCAGCGATCATGGACGGGATCGTTGGTGCGCAGAAAAGCGCCGCCGGGCTCGCTCATACGCAGCAAGCCGGTCACGATTGCAGGTTCCCGGTTAGCTGCGGCAGCCTGCCGAACCGTGTCTTCAGTATCGGGCGGAACAAACCCACGGTTGATCAGGATCACGCTGCCGTCCGGGCGTTGCAGCGGCGTCAGCATCCAGTAGCCGCTGCCGAGTGCGGTCACGGCCTGGACTTGGGTGGTGAACTGGTAAAGGTAGATACCCGACAGCCGTACATGCCGGTATTCGTCGGACTTGGCCGTGATCTGCGCCCAGCGCTCCGGGCCTGGCGCAACCACGGGCGGCGCGTGGACGCGCTGGTTGACGCGTTCGATGAGGTCGAGCTTCCACTGCAAGCGTTGCACCTGCCAGGTGCCGAGCGCCATGAAACCTGCAAAAAGCAACGCCGCGCCCATGGCCAGCACGATCAGTGCAGCTGCGGAGCGCGGACGCGGTTCGCCCTCGTGCGCAGCCTCGTTCACGGTGCCGCGCGTTCCGGGTTTCATGGCATATCGTTCATTTCATGCATCGCATGTGCCGATTCGGGCATCATGCCCGGCATCATGTTGTTGTTCAGGTGGTACATCACCCACAGCGAGCCGCTCAGCGTAATGACGACCAGCATGATGGTGAAAATCAGTGCCAGCATGCTCCAGCCGCCTTCGGACTTGGTATTCATGTGCAGGAAATACACCATGTGGACGACGATCTGCACGGCGGCAAAGCCGAGGACGACGAGCGCCGTCGTGCTCGAAC